>CAZHHF010000159.1:0-4730 GCA_964531905.1 uncultured Bacteroides sp. | reverse complement strand
GCTGTCATAATATTTTTCAGCGAGTTCGCGCTGTGCGAGTGCCGAGTTAGGCTGAAGTTCAAGAAGAGCTTTCAGTTTGTCGATAGAGAACTGCGGATTAACCGAGAAGTAGGTACGCGCATATTTCACGTAAGCTTCCGGATAACGTGTTTCGGGGTCGAAACTTGAAGCCATTTCATAATATCCGGCTGCATCACCCACGTTTGCGGGATCTTCAGCGAGCATATCGGCTTCGAGGATATAGATAGCCGGTTCAGGCTGTTTCTTGCTTACTTTCTTTGCGTCATCGAGATACTTGGTGATCTGCTTGTCGTAAGTCACGGGATCCACGTTGTAATAAGCGCGGGCGATCTCCACCATGATAACGGGATTTTTCTTGTCGAGGTTGAGAGCTTCTTTGAAACGGGCTTCGGCGGCCGATTTTTTATCATCGAGAAGTTCCAGCTGACCCAGACCGATGTAGTTGTTCGGATACTGAGGATCAGCAGCAAGACCCTGTTCAAAATAACTCTTTGCCTTAGCTACATCATCATCCTTAAGGAAAGCGATCTGACCGAGATAGTAGTAAGCTTCCGATTTTACGGTAGCAGGATCGTTGAGCGTACGTGTAAAGATCAACTCAGCTTCTTCCGGCTGATCGGCGCGATAATATTCTATACCGTCTTTATAGCCTTGTTGAGCTGAAGCAGTCAAGGCACCTGCAAAGAAAACAGAAAATAGAAATTTAAATTTCATATCAGTGATTATGGTTTATATAGGTTATTTATTTTTTATTTCAATCATGCCACGGGAGCGCGTCAGTCAACGCTAACCATTCTTGGCCTTACTATCGCTGGCAACACGCCGGTCATCTGTATCAGCTTCTGACCCTGCACGCCGGTGACAAACGAGAAGAAACCGTGAGCCGTTGTGCCGGGAACACTTGTGCATACCATGTATATCGACCGGTAAAGCGGATATTGACCCGAGAAAATATATGCCTGATAAGGCTTGTAAGCTTCAATGGAATCGTCGCGGCGCACCTTCAACACCTTTATGTCGGAGTTGAAATCCATTACTGTCGTGTCACTTGCCTGCGCGGTGGCGGCCCGTTGCTCGATGGTCATCGAGGGAGTCTTGAGATCCGAGGCGATCCAGCTCACACCGATCACACCTATTGCGTTCTTATGCTTTTTAACGGCTTCGAACACAGCCTTGTTGGATCCCTGAGCATATACCTCGTCGCTGAATGAGCGGCCGTTGAGAAGAGAATCGCGCATATATTTTACCGTACTCGATCCCGCGTTGTCGAAAACAACTTCGATTTTACCGAGTTTACTCGGTTCGAGATCATTCCATTGGGTCACCTCACCCGAAAGAATTTCACCGATCTCTTTCTGCGACAGAATCTCGATCGGATTCTCGGGATTAACTATCAGGGCGATCGCATCCACGGCGATACGCTGGCACCGGGCTGTCTTCTTGCGTTCCTTGAAGTAGCGCAGCTCATCCTGAGTCAGATCGCGGGTTATGACCGCAAGCGGACTCTTGAATTGCATCAGTGAGTCTATCACTTCGCTCTCGCTGAGATAGTAAGGAATCACGCTCGCCTTCGGATAACAATACTCATACACGTCAATTTCCTGCTGCATGATGGTTTCAAAACTGTTGTCACACATCAGCGTGGTAAGCCCGCTCGTAGAGGTGTTTCCCTTTCTCTGTTCCGAATATTTTGTACACGAAACTGCTCCAAGCAGCAATGCTACTGCCGGGAGCAATCGTAAAATAAGTTTGTTCATAGAGTGACTCAATAGGTTATCAGTCATTTATCAGTAACGGTTAGAAAATTGCCTGTACGCTCGCCATATACCGTAGAGGATAAAGCCAACAGCCAGAACAATACGGATCCATGAATAGGTGATCACAGCATCAAAGAAACCTGTCAGAAGCAACACACCCATTCCTATATAGATAAGAATCATGAATACACCGAACACGATTTTCATTGTGCGTGGTGTTGCGTCGCGGTAATCGCCATACTTTTTATCTTCTTGTGCCATCGTTTTTGAAATTTAATAGTTGAACATGTTGGGAACATCGGGGGAGAATCCACCTGTGACCCTTTGTCATTATAACATGACAAAGTCGCTTTTTGTTCTCACGTCACAACATTAAGTGTTTCAATGTGCTAAATTAATAATTATTTTTTGATTTAAATATATTAAGTTGAATTATTAAACAGAATTAACGGTTAACCAACACTGTTATGCCGTAAAATTCAGTAAATTTGCAATATAATTGAAGTATCTGATACATCTATGCTCGCACCATTAGCCGAAAGAATGAGACCCGCCACTCTTGACCAGTATGTTGGTCAGGAGCATCTTGTCGGACCCCGCGGTATCCTTCGGGGAATGATCGAGTCAGGCCGTATATCCTCTTTCATTCTGTGGGGGCCTCCGGGAGTAGGTAAAACCACTCTGGCCAAGATAATAGCCAAAACCACCCGGTCACCGTTCTATACCCTAAGTGCCGTAACCTCGGGAGTCAAGGACGTGCGCGACGTTATCGACAGGTGCAAGGCCGATGCAACCAGTATGTTCTCCACTGGCCGTCCCATCCTGTTCATAGATGAGATCCACCGCTTCAACAAAGCCCAGCAGGATAGCTTGCTCGGAGCCGTGGAGAGCGGAATCGTAACCCTTATAGGAGCCACAACCGAAAATCCGTCGTTTGAAGTCATCCGCCCCCTTCTGTCACGGGCGAGAGTCTACACTCTCAAGTCGCTTGAAGCACCACAGCTCTCAAGGCTGCTTGAACGGGCCATTGCCGAAGACGAGATTCTCTCGCGACGCGAAGTTAAGGTAGAATCGACCGACGCCCTTTTCCGCTTCTCGGGGGGCGACGCCCGCAAACTCCTCAATATCCTTGATCTTGTCGAACAGTCGGTCCCCCACGGATCACCGGTTATAATCAACGACCGTATCGTAACCGATGCCCTTCAGGAAAATCCCGCCGCCTACGATAAATCAGGCGAAATGCACTACGACATCATATCCGCCTTCATCAAAAGCGTTCGCGGAAGCGACCCCGATGCAGCCGTCTATTGGCTCGCCAGGATGATCGCCGGAGGCGAGGATCCCGAATTTATCGCACGCCGTCTCGTCATTCTCGCCGGCGAAGATATAGGCCTTGCCAATCCGAACGCACTTCTGCTTGCCAACGCCACATTCGACGTTATAAAAAAAATAGGTATGCCCGAAGGCCGCATCCCACTTGCCGAATGTACCGTTTATCTGGCAACATCGCCTAAAAGCAATTCAGCCTACCTCTCGGTCGATGCGGCACTCGCCGTTGTCCGGGAAACCGGTGACCTTCCCGTTCCATTACATCTGCGTAATGCGCCCACCTCGCTTATGAAAGAGATGGGCTACGGAGCCGATTATAAATATGCCCATGATTACCCAGGGCATTTCGTGGCCCAGCAGTTTCTGCCCGACCGCCTCACAGGCACCCGCTTCTGGAATCCCGCCGACAATCCCGCCGAACAGCGCCTGGCCGATCTCCAGAATTCCCGTTGGCAAAAATAAACACATTGATTCCCAGCCAATTGTAGGGGCTGCTACGTGGAGTAGCCGTGTCCAATAACCTCCACTCGAAAGTATGGACGCACGGCTCGTACAATGCGGTTCAAATAAACAGACAACCATACTCAAATGTAGGGACGCACGGCTCGTGCGTCCGAATACAATATATTGATTATCAGGTCATAACAAGCGGACACACGAGCCGTGTGTCCCTACTTTTCGGATAAAAAATGAGGTAGTCATCCCTTATTTGAACCGCATTGCACGGCTCGTGCGTCCGCTGTTAGCACGCTGATTCCCAATAAATTACATTGCTGCTTCGTGGAGCAGCCGCCGTTTCACCCTCCCCGGTCACCAATGTTAATAAATATTATGTGACCGGCCTAAATTCAACAATACAGCTGTGTGATTGTTAGATGTAGTATATTAACATTAAAAATTCCACAGTATGAAGAAAATTTTACTTATGGCAGTCATGGCAGTCATGACATTAGGTGCATCTGCACAGAATTGGTATTCAGGAGGTCAGGTAACATTTGGCCGCACGACCGAATCAGTTAGCGGAGTGAAAAGCACACAGGTAACTGTTCTACCTGAAGTTGGATATAACCTTACCGACAACTTTGCCGTAGGATCCATTCTTGGAGTCTCCTACCGTAAAGCAGGTGATGAAGAAAAAACAGTGTTTAAAGTAAACCCCTACGCCCGTTACACCTACTTCAACTCTGAAAAAGTGAGTCTCTTTGTCGATGGCGGCGTTGACTTCGGTATCGGCCGTGCCAAAGGTTCTACAGCTGTGGAATACGGTATCGGTTTCCGTCCCGGTGTGTCGTTCAATATCAGCCCTAAATTCAGCCTTGTTGCCCACGTAGGATTCCTCGGCTATCAGGGAGGTAACCGTCCCGCCAAACGAAACGGAGCATCCGAAAACTGGGGACTCGATCTCAACAGCAACAACCTTATGCTCGGTTTCTACTACCACTTCTAATCTGAAAAATATTTACTAAAACAATTAAAGTGGCCGTGTCAAAATTGGATTTTGACACGGCCACTTTAATTTATTGTCAGAAGAAAAATCTTCTTCATTTTACATTTATGTGAAATATTTGGTGTATCTTTGCGTTATAATATAAAACAAGACATTATGAGTGAAGTTGAGCTACT
>CAZHHF010000158.1:0-4779 GCA_964531905.1 uncultured Bacteroides sp. | reverse complement strand
ACGTTCTTCAAGAACTTCACCGATACAGAAAATCGGAGTAAGATTGTTTTCAAACGCAAGAGCCACTTTATCTTTGAGAGTCTCGGAAGTCTCGCCGTAATACTGGCGACGCTCTGAGTGACCGAGGATAACGTAGGTTGCGCCGGTAGAAGCTACCATAGCTGCAGAAACCTCACCGGTGTATGCACCTGATTTGTGATCGGCGCAGTTCTCAGCACCGAGACCTAATTTAGAAGAGTCGATAACACCGTTGATCGAAGCGAGGTGAGTGAACGGAACAGCGATGATTACATCACACTTGGGGGTCACTTTACTGAGAGCCTCATTTACATCTTTAGCAAGACCGACACCCTCGGCAAGAGTGGTGTTCATTTTCCAGTTGCCTGCTACAATTTTTTTTCTCATATTGAAATATAATTTTTAGAAACCTTTATTCTTCGATTTTCATCCGACAAAGTTAATAAATTTATTCGTTGCAAAAGCCTTAAATCCATTTTTTTACACAACAGAACCCTGTTTATATTTTTTAACATTAACATGTTATAACAATTAGCCCGAAAATTCGTAACTTTACAAAAATTTGCATTTGAAATGCAACCCATTACACAGTTCATCACCATCAAAAAGCCAACCCACGTTCAACACAATGTCAACAATAAGAAAAGCATTATTAACGGCACTACTTTTGCCATTGGCCGGATTCGCGTTCCATGCGTCGGCTCAACAGCCGTTCAAACGCGGACTTGAACAGCACTCTTTCATTCCTAAAGGGCAATGGATAACCGGGGTGAGCGTAAGTTACACGCAGTCGCACCAGAACAACTACCAGTTTTTCATTCTCGAGAACATCAACGGAGACACTTATTCATTCAAACTCACACCAATGCTGCTCTACAGTTTCAAGGACAATATGGCAGCCGGCGGTAAAATGTCGTACACCCGCTCGATGTCAAAAGTGAGCAGCGGTGAACTGATTCTCGATAGTGAGACGACCTACGATGTTGACAATCTCTACCGCATAAGCCATAATTATTACGGAATGGCATGTTACAGGAATTATATCAGTTTCGGATCAAACAAACGGTTCGGCATGTTCAATGAAATGCAGTTCCAGTTCGGTGGCGGACAATCGAAACTGAGCGACGGAACAGGAACCGACCTCACCGGAACATACGAACGCAACTATTCGCTCGACATCGGTCTGGCACCCGGTATGGTGATGTTCCTGAACAATTATTCGGCCATAGAAGTCAACGTGGGAGTTCTCGGATTCTCCTACACATCCACTAAATCGGTCACCGATCAGATCTATGTGGCCCACCGCCACTCACAGTCGGCAAATTTCCGCGTCAACCTGTTTTCAATCACATTCGGAGTAGCCTTCTACCTTTAAACAACCGTTATGAAACCAACAGCTATACTTTCAACACTGATCATTCTGCTATCGGCTTTCACAATCAAGGCAGCCGGAAATCCCGCTCCGGCGCAAGGTGAAGTGATTCTGCTCGACAAGCTTTCAAAATCAACTAAAATTCCGGTTGATTCGACAGTACATACTCCCAATGCCATCGACGAAATGGTTATCGTGGGAAAAGATACGGTAAGCATCATTCTTCCCGAAAAGAACTACGGCCGGTTTGACCGCGGACTCTATAACTTTCTGTTTATTCCTAAAGGACAATGGGCATTCGGCCTCACTGCATCCTACGGCGAATTCGACTGTAACGATCTGCAGATGCTGTCGGTGATAAAAGATGTCGACTTCAAGGTCAAGGCATATTCTATCAACCCGTCGATCTCCTATTTCTACCGTAACAATCAGTCGGTCGGAGTCAAATTCAAATATGTGAGGAACGATGCCGATCTGGGACATCTTGCAGTCGATATCGACGATGATATCAACTTTTCGATAAGCGATGTCAGCTACTTCGGCGAAAGTTATTCAGCATCGGTTTTCTACCGTAACTATGTGGGACTCGGAACCATGAAACGGTTTGCTATCTTCAACGAAGTCGACCTGTCGGTCGGAGGCGGTTCATCACGCTTCAAAAGATCCTACAACGGTGAATTGCGCGACACGCACACGAAATCAACGATAGCAGCACTCAACTTCAGCCCGGGACTATGTATGTTCATCATGGACAACGTTTCGTTCAACGTTTCGTTCGGAGTGTTCGGTATCAACCTCAAGAACGAGAAGCAAACCACCAACGGTGTTGAAGAAGGTAGCCGGTTCACATCGGGAGCCAATTTCCGTTTCAACATATTTAATATAAACTTCGGTCTCGGAATCCATATCTAACTCCACTCATGACACAGATTTATAAAAGAATATCAGTCATCGCAGCCATCGTAACGCTATTCACCGTCACAGGCTGTATAAAGAATGACCTCCCCTACCCTCATATTCAGGCCAATTTCAAATCTTTCGAGGTTGAGGGTGAACTTCGGAGCGCGTCAATCGATTCAACCGACTGCCGCGTAACGGTCTACCTTGATGAAAGCGTGGATATAACGAAAGTAAAAGTCACCGGTTACACCGTAACGGCCGGAGCGACAGTCGAGGGTATCAATCTATCGGAACCGCTCAATCTGTCGGAAACAGTCACCGCTACCGTAAAGCTTTATCAGGACTATGAATGGAGCATCTCGGCCGTTCAGACCATCGAGCGATATTTCACTGTCAAGAGTCAGATAGGTACATCGGTGATCGACACTGAAAACCACACCGTGACGCTCTACGTGCCTGAAACAATGGATCTGGCTAAAGTTACCGTACTGACGGTGAAACTCGGTCCGGCAGGCGCGGTCTATTCCGAAGATCTCGAGGGACGTGAAATTGATTTCACTTCTCCTGTCACAGTTACCGTAACCGCATTTAACGAGTCGACCGAATGGACAATCACCGTTACTCCTACCAAAGCGCCCGTCACCACTACAGGTGCCGACGGATGGACCTGCGTAGGTTGGGTTTACGGCGAAGCTGAGGAAGGAAAGAACAACGGATTCGAATACCGCAAGGAGAGCGATCAGCAATGGCAGAAAGTTCCTGCCGATTGGGTGACACATAACGGAGGTAGCTTCACCGGACGAATAATTCACCTTGAATCGCTCACTAACTACGTGGTGAGAGCCTACAGCGACGAAAACTACGGTGAGGAGATCACTTTCACCACCGGTGTCGCGCTTCAGGTTCCAAATTCCGATTTCAACAACTGGTGGCTTAACGGTAAGATCTGGAATCCGTGGGCTGAAGGAGCCGAATCGTTCTGGGACACCGGTAACAAGGGGGCCACTACGCTCGGTTCAAGCAATAGTGTTCCAACCGATGATACTCCTACCGGAACCGGTAAAGCAGCCCAGCTCAACACCAAGTTCGTGGGATTCGGTTCACTCGGTAAAATAGCGGCCGGCAATATCTTCACCGGAATATACGTCAGCACCGAAGGAACAAACGGAATCCTCAGCTTCGGCAGGGAATTTAATGAACGCCCCACCAAACTGCGCGGATATCTCAAATACACCTCGGTTCCCATCTCACACACGTCATCGGAAATGGCACATCTGAAAAATGAGCCTGATACTTGTATCGTGTGGATAGCACTCTCCGATAAAGGCGAGCCTTATACCATCAGAACCAATCCGAAAAACCGTCTTCTTTTTGATCCGGAGGATCCAACTGTCATAGCTTATGGAAACTTTCAGTCGGGTAAATCTGTTACAGATTATATACCGTTTGAGATTACGCTCGACTACCGCGCCACAAACCGTATCCCGACCCACATTGTCATCGTTGGTTCGGCAAGTAAGTATGGTGATTACTTCACCGGTGGTAACGGAAGTACCCTCTGGCTCGATGATCTCGAATTAGTATATGACTATTAGTTTGATTTAATTAACTTAGCATATTTATCTCTGAAATGAAAAAGACGATTCTTCTGCTTGCATGTTTTTCTGCAATGCTCGGCGCAAGCGCCCAAACTCTTTTCGACAACGAGAATAACCGACCATATTTCGGCGCCCGCATAGGCATCGACGTAACTTCGGCCTCGGATGGTAGGGGTGTCTATAATAACGGATGCGGTTTCCAGATGGGTGCGGTCTACAATATACCGCTTTACATGAATCTATACTTTGAACCGGGTCTGAGCGCGTTCTACGACACATTCGGTCAGGAATTATCAGTAATGGCCAACGATAATTTCTATGACACGGCCAATGTCAACGGATCAATTCGAAACTTCGGTTTCCGCGTACCGTTCAATTTCGGCTATCATTTCGATTTCACCGACGAGATAAGCGTTGCGGTGTTTACCGGTCCTCAGATCAACTGGAGTCTTTCGGCAAAATCGCATTGGAGCAATCTTGCAGGTTTTGATCAACTGCCAAACGAATCGGTATTCGGTGAAGGAGGTTTCAAGCATCTCGACATGCAATGGAACTTCGGCGTAGGGCTGAACTACAACCGTTATTACATAGCAATGTCGGGATCGGCAGGTATGACTAAGGTTATGGAAACCAAGAGTTTTGATTTCCGCCGTAACAACTTCACTCTCTCATTAGGATATAACTTCTAAGAATAACTACACTATTCAGTGGTGTAGATCCTATCAAAGTCCCGGGTCACCCCCGGGACTTTTTTTTGTATATCGCGCGTATCCGACAATGTCGAGTGAAACCACCCGAATGTAGGGAAGTCCTACTTTCCATTTATCCGGGATCCTGGTGAGTGTTGAAGCAGAGGTGAATGTACCGGCGTTCGGCCTTTCGCACGTATTT
>CAZHHF010000157.1:0-4829 GCA_964531905.1 uncultured Bacteroides sp. | reverse complement strand
TGAGTCTGATTGTAGGAGCCTCTCCATTCTTACCATCCGAGAGAGGAAATTTTGTATAATCTGTATCCATCTTATCCTGTTTTTCAAATTCTATTCCCAATCCTTTTACCCATTTTTCAACCTCCTGTCCCGATGCACCTCCACCGAAACGCTTACCCGGTTTCCATGCAGCATCCGTTACAATAGAATGGAGGTCAGTGTCACTGCTACCTATACCGCTCGAATGTGAAGTGCAGAACGGAATTATAGTCTTCCCATTGAAATCACCGTTCTCCAGAAATGTGTATATAACGCGCGGAGCCATACCCCACCATATAGGGTAACCTATAAATACTACATCATAGTCACCCAGATTATCAGGCACTCCCTTGATAGCCGGGCGGACCGAAGGATTATTCTGCTCGCGGTTCGCACGGCAATCTTTATTATAGTCAAGATCGGCCGAAGTATATGGAATCTGGGGATCAATACGGAAAATAGAACCCGATGTCAATTTCGCGATCTCTTCAGCTACATTCTTTGTTGTGTTCGTGCATGAAAAATAAGCTACGAGAACCTTACTCTCTCCCGCTATCGGATCCGGATCCGGATCTGGATCCGGTTTCGGAGTCGGTATCGGTTCTTCCTTAATCTCCGGCTCTTCATTCTCATGAGAGCAGGCACACATTGTAAAAGAGATTGCAAAAAGCATAGTAAAGGATATTAGCCAGATTTTCATTTACCAAAAAAATTTTAAACAAGATTTTCATTTTATTGATGTCGCAAAATTATTCAATAACCCTCTTGTTATTCTTACCTCAAATACTGATATAATAACCATTATTAATGAAATCAAAAGAATTTCGTAAATTTGCCGCCTGAGTGATGAATTCTCACCCGCGATATCCAATACTATTTTGATATTTGATAAATATATGTTCTTCGATTTTATAGCCGGTATATTACGTGACAATCCTGTTATCCCAATTTTTCTTACAATCGGTCTCGGATTCTGGATCGGAGGATTTAAAATAAAGTCATTCTCACTCGGACCGGTAACAGCCACACTCATCGAAGGAGTTATAATAGGTCAGATGGATATACCCGTTTCGGAGACTTTGAAATCCGTAGCGTTCATGTTATTCCTTTTTGCTATCGGTTATTCTGTTGGGCCGCAATTTTTCCGCTCGCTCAAAGGCGACGGCCTTAAGCAGATCGGCTTTGCATGTATTGAAGTAATATTGTGCATCGCAACGGTTGCCATCGTAAGCTTGGCTATGGGCTATAATAAAGGGCAGGCTGTAGGTCTATTCTCCGGATCACAGGCCTTTTCGGCAGTGATCGGTGTCGGATCAAGCACTATTACGTCATTGGGACTGCCGAAAGAACAAACCGATCAGATGCTCGGTATAATACCTGCCTGCTACGCCGTTTGCTACGTTTTCGGCACAATCGGATCCGCCTGGGTAATTGCTAATCTTGGCCCGCGTCTGCTTGGTGGACTGAAAAAAGTTAAGACTGTGACCGCTCAGCTCGAAGCCGAAATGGACAACGGTGACATCGTAGCCGATCCCGGAACATTCGTTGCAAACCGACCTATCTCATTCCGCGCTTATCGGGCTGAGTCCGACTATTTCAATCATCCACGTACCATCGAGGAAATAGAACGCCACATTGAGAAACTCGGTTTGCGTCATTTCATCGAGCGACTGCGTCTGCGCGGTGAGATAGAAGATCCTCAACCCGAACTTAAAGTCAGAAAAGGTGATATAATTGTATTGAGCGGTCGACGGGAGACGATTGTCGATAATGCCGGATGGATCGGATCAGAGGTCACCGATCACGACCTGCTGAATTTCACTGCCGAAAATCTACCCGTTACCGTTTCAAAATCAGGAGCAGCCGGAATGACACTCTCAGAGCTACGGAAACAGGAATACATGCGTGGTGTGATGGTAAGGAAGATTATGCGCGACGATATATGCATACCCATCAAAGCCCGTACGAAACTTGAAAAGGGAGATGTACTCACCCTCGTGGGATTACCTCAGGACGTGGCCGAAGCCGTTGCCGAAATCGGATTCTCCGACCGCCCGACTGAGGCAACCGATGTTGTCTTCATCGGTCTTGGCATAGCGATAGGTTGCTTTATCGGTGCATTGACATTCTATTACAACGGTATACCCGTTTCACTTAGTACCAGCGGTGGAGCAATCCTGTCCGGTCTGCTGTTGGGATGGTTACGCAACAAACGCCCTACATTCGGACGCATCCCGCGACCGGTGGTCTGGTTTATGAATAATGTGGGTCTAAACCTCTTTATAGCTGTTGTTGGCCTCGGAGCAGGTCCAACATTCCTTTCAGGACTGAAAGCCGTAGGAGTTGAGTTCTTTTTGGTTGGTATTCTCTGCACATCGGTACCGCTTATACTCGCCACACTGATCGCTGCTAAAATATTCAAGTTTCATCCTGCTATTGCACTCGGTTGCGTTGCAGGAAGCCGTAACGCAGTAGCCGCTCTCGGTGCCATACAAGATAATCTTGACAGTACCATACCCGCTATGAGCTATACTGTGACTTATGCTGTCGGCAGTATCTTACTGATTTTCGCCGGTATGATACTACCTTTGATCATATAAAACATTTACAGTCCTGATCATAGTACAGGGAACGTGATACAATAGTTAATAAACACTAAATAATTAACAATTATTTGCACTATATTGTAAATTTGAGTTACATTAGACCGACAATAAAACCGTCTCACGTATCAATTAATAATTTACAATATGACACCGACTTTAAAGTCCCTTTCTCTTGCAATCGGGATTGCATCTGTTCCACTCTGTTCTATGGCCGAATTTCCGACCGAAGCCATTCCTGAAACTGCACAGTATGAAACCGTAACTCTACCTTCCGGCAATAGTCTGACCGTTAAATCCGTGTGGCTTCAAAATGTGGATTGGCAATCAGAGCCGGCTGTTAATGATGCATTTGCGGTTTCAGGCGATTACTTTTTCATCGCCGACCGATCACAAATATATAATCCGATTATACAACGGTTCGATGCAGTTAGCGGACTTTTCATTGATGAAATAACCGTGAATTTCGGAACCTTTACACCTACTGGTATCGGCCATCTCGGATGTGACGATGCAGGAAATCTTTACATATCATCGTCCATATCACTCAGCAGAGATAAAATCAAGTTCGATGAAGACCTCTGGGATTACTATATTCCCACCAACGACACGATCAGCGTGATCGATACTGAAGGCAATGTAACAAAGCAATTAGTTGCCACAACCCCGCGATTCTCCGACGATTATGACCCTAAAAAATTCGATACGTTCTTCATTGATCGCATAACAGTCAGGGGAGATCTCAACAGCACCGACGATTTATTGGTGGTCATTCCGGTAGGAATGGGTAAAAACGGATACGGAACTGTATGGACACCAAACTATTATATGCTTTCAAAAGGCAAATTGACCTACATCCAGTATGCCTACGACAATAAACTGTCGTTAACAAATGCCGGCAGTTTCAAAACGGGCAAATTATCCACCGGCAGCATGCAACCTTATTTTTCGATATACCCCTTGAACTGGGAAAATGCCGATTTCATGTCATACAAGACAAAGGCACAGATTTTAGTCGGCATGCCCGAGAAAGAGAGTGCGCGATATATCCTCTCAGGCTATAACACGCTGCTCGGACCCACCTACAACATTCTTTCCGAAGGAGAAACCGGCTGTGCAGGAGCAATTAACTTCGAATATGGCAATGACACAATGATGGCGGTCCCCTACTTTGACACCGACGGACAACTGCATCTTTCACTCTCGGTTCCATCATTCACTTACACCACCCCGCTCGGATCATCCACCGTTCACTCAACCACTACCGATTACCTGACCATTCCACAGAAAGAGATACCGACACGAAGCACCGGATCCGAAAAAATCTGTACTGCCTATATCCAGGCGATTGACGAATCGGGCGATCCCGATGATCCGCGAATAAATCTATATTTTTATTCACCAGGAAACTGTCTCGGGAAATATATACTCTCTCCCAAAACGTCACTCACAGGCATTGAGCCGATCAATGCCACAGAACAGACCATCACCGTCTCAGGCCGTATGCTGACTGCAAACTCTGCCGCCGAGGTAGATATTTACGATATCGCCGGCTCAAAAGTACTCTCCCACACATTCGAACACGCAGGCAGCATCACCCTATCCCATCTCTCCCCCGGCGTCTATCTCATCTCATGCAACGGACAGGTAATAAAAACCATCATCTGATAGAAATACTGAATTTCACCCGCACACCCGCAACCAACCAACTGATCCACAACGGATTGTAGGGCTACTACATGTAGCAGCCGGTCCCAATAATCTCCACCCTAATGTAGGGAAGCACGGTTCGTGCGTCCGCTACCAACAAGCTGATCCACAACGGATTGTAGGGCTGCTACGTGGAGCAGCCGCCGTTTCACCCGATAGCGTCGGAGACGCTCAACACTCTAAATCCCAGGTGCAACCTGGAGCATTGATAATCAAAGGTATAGCGCTTCGGAGATGCGCCACATAACACTTGATTGAGCATATCCGAGTACAATATAGCACAATATTAAAATTAGTAGTTTAGTACGGTATGAGAACAGATACTTCTCATACCGTACTTTATTTTGCACTGGAAAATGGCAGCCTCCGCGCGATGATCAATCCAAAGTTGTGGATGTAAAAATAATTAGTTAATTTCGCATCATTCATCAGAGGATGAAATCATTGCAAACAACTTACCCGTAAGTTATCCGGCTTAGTCAAATCTGGTAAATTTAA
>CAZHHF010000156.1:3277-4922 GCA_964531905.1 uncultured Bacteroides sp. | reverse complement strand
ATGAATTTCCAATGCTGGGAGCATCTGCTGCTCTCGATGCGATGTATACTATAGATGCACTTTTATTAATTTTTTTATTGGCGAGTAATTTTGCTTGCAGAAGAATCGGAGCTTCAACATTTAGACTAAATACCTTGTAGAAATCAGTCTTATTTATATTCTTACAAGGAACACGACTGCCAACTCCAGCACACTGGACAAGGCCATCTAAGTTTGGAAGATTATCAACAAGGTTAATTATATCACTCTCATTGGTTAAATCTGCTGAAAAGTATCTATGCTCACCTTCAGGGAATTGAGAAATAGTATCTTTTAACCTGTCAATACTTCGTCCAGTCGCAATTACTGTAGCCCCCATTCTCGCACAGGCAATTGCGATAGCTTTGCCAATTCCAGATGATGCACCTGTAACAAGAATCTGTTTACCGTCTAAATTAAACGGATTAATATGCTCCATCAGTATTATTTATTTTTAACTATAGTAAAGACATCTTCAACCGTTACGCAAGATTTGAGTTCGGCACCTGATATGGTTTTTCCATATTGTGTTTTAACCATAGCGAGTATGCTCATGCCATTTAGCGATGACCATTCGTCTAATTCGTGAAACACGGTTGTAGGTGTAATTTCAGTCGGATCGGTTTCGTCGAATTGATTGGCGAAATTGTTTACGAAATCATTTAGTTCCATGGTTAAGTGTTAAATGGGTTATAGGATCTCGGATTATATTCTTACGAAACTCCGAATATCTTTCATTTTATTTATAAAGTATTTGTTATAGTTAGACTGCAATACATCTAATGGAATGCGATCGTTTGGTGCATAAAGTTTTTTCTCATGTTCAATAGCCTCTTCGGGAATGAACCTAAACCCTACGATCTTAGCTGGATTGCCTAAAACAATGGAATAAGGTGGAATTGACGACCTCAAAACGGTTCCGGCGCCAATTTCACACCCTCGCCCTACATGTACTCCCGAAAGGATAGTCACGCGCGCTCCTATCCAAACATCCTCGTCTATTATAATATCTTTGTCATATTCGTTATGCATATCTTCTCGGTCTTTTACGTCATTGGTAACATCTTTAACACTGTGTCCTACAATTGACATGTGATTGCCAGTGATAATCATTAATTCTTCCGCTGCACCCGAGTTATTTCGTATTATAAATTTGGCGCGACCATTCATAATTACCGAATCACGTTTCAAAGTGCTATTACCTTCCATAACCAGATTGTCAGGATTAACAATCAGGTTGTTGTAACCAAGACAAGCATTGGGAGAAACATTAATAAAGTTTTGAATATGAAGGAATCGTTTTATGCCCGATCCATATAAAATATTCTTTAGCCAATATTTTATTGATGGCCTATTCATGCTCATGATAATTTCAAGTTTGTTCAAACGAAGCTTTCTCAATATCCCGGAAAAGCATTGGAATTCTTTTTCGCAGATATATGACGGTTTAACTCATAATACACAACACTACACTTCGTAGTGTAACTTTTTGTATCTGATTTGAGGCGATGACTTATATTGCTTTAGTTTTAATTCGGCGTGACATGAGATTACCGCGAAAAAGCTCATCAACCACAGGTCGATGTAAAATACGTAGAAAAAGTTGTAAAAGAAATAGATCAGACCA
>CAZHHF010000156.1:0-3267 GCA_964531905.1 uncultured Bacteroides sp. | reverse complement strand
GTCTTATCACGCGTACGCCTGTAATTTTTCATCTGCCGGAAAACGAATGATAAGAGTATATAGATATACAGTACAGTCGCAAAAATTCCGCTATTGGCAAACAGTTCTGTGTAACTGCAGTGGGAAAACAGATGGAGTCTTTGTTCTTTTGCAAAATTTCCCGGGCCAACACCCAAAATAGGATGGTCTAATCCTACGTCAATGGCCTCGGAGATTAATTCTAAGCGTTGTTCTGATTTCGAGTGTTTTTCTGTTCGGTATTTAAGGTAACTGTTCTCATATGTGTCGCTGATATTCTCACTTAAGACTGCAACGCCTATGAAGGCTAAAACGGCCCCAATGCCAATATAGCGTATCATCTTTGTGTTCTTATAGAGATATCGGATGTAAATTAATAACGATATCAGTGGCAATTGAATGACAAGCACCTGACGGGAAGCCGTGTAAATGGCAATCCAGAACGATGCCGGAATCATAAGAATGAACAGAATGCTCGACAGTCGCTTTACGGTTTTCCTTACACGAAAGAGTCCTATCATGTATAGCGCACACGTAAAGAAGAAGGTATAATATGCAATTGTATTGGTGTTTAATTTGTCATCTCCGACTCGTGATTTCGAGATGTCATATGTGACTGTCAATATATTGTCTGTGGCATATTTGATGACCGTCAATAGCAGAATAATATAGATTCCGTATAGCCATGGCAGATTCTTCCTGTCAGATGACAAATTCACAATTGTGCCGTACAGCAGTATAACGCCAAGAATCTGATTGAACTGACGTAGTGAATTCGAGATGTCCTCAGCAAAAACTGCGGTAAATGCCGACCATAAATAGAGTGCTATAAGCAATTTGAAGTATCTGTTATTAAAAAGTGGCTTGAACCCGTTTATTGTGAGGCTCGATAGAAAGCTCAGGGGCAGAGCAATATACAAGGATATTGCCACCAAATCTTGATCCAGACTTACGGCAGCTGCAAAATATACTAAAAAAATACTTATTATGGCGGCTATATGCCTGTTTCCTCCTCTCATGCAGTTACAGAAACTTCCTTGGCGTGGTTTTGTCAATATCAGTCTTTACTATTCTTGCCGGATTTCCAGCGACTATACAGTTTGCGGGGACATCCTTTGTTACGACTGCATTTGCCGCAACGACAGAGCCATCGCCAATTGTGACTCCTTTGCATATTCTGGCATATTCCCCGATCCATACGTTCTTGCCGATAATTATGGGGGCGTGGTCTGAATATTCCCAACTTCTCTCTTTAGATCCCCCTGGTGTCTGATATTGAATTACTCTATCGTGTGGATTGACGGGATGATTATTGTTATCTGAGATTACCACGTTGCTTGATGCTCCTGAATTTTCACCAAAATATACGTTGTCAACACAACGTATAATTGCGTTAACACCAAGACGCGAATTCTTAGCCATTGTTACCTTTCCTTTGCCACAGGAAACAATGTAACCTTGAATAATTACGCCGTCTGCTATTTTGACATCGCTCTTTTCGCTCCCATAAACTAATGCGATTCTTGCGGTGTGTCTAACAATTGCAGATTTGCTTATCTCGCTGCATTTCCTAAACTTACGTCTTTTCAGCAGAGCTACAATATGCAGATATAGGCTAATCATATAGTTATTTGTGCTTAAGTTTATTGGTGATAGCGTTGAATGCAATCAATCTATCCGATTTGGTAAGCATAATAAAGGAGAATCCTATGATAGATGCGACAAACGATGTACATGAAACGACAATTAATTTTATAAAATTGTCGGATATCAATAGTGTGCTCGCATATGTCACAGCGGATACTAACGCAGCAAATATTATGCATTGCAATATCACAGTCTTAAGATACTGAGAATACTTTATCGGGTAAATCCGTTTCAGTAACACCAATGCGCATATTTGATTGAGTATGAAGATTATTATGCTGATTATATAGCATACGGCAGGGCCTCCGCCGCATTTTAGCGCTATCCAGGATATTGGAATTATGCTGGATATTACCAGACAAGTGGCGGTGCTGAATGCTCGAATGTTTCCAACAGCATGAATGACTTGTACAACAGGAGTGTGTAAACAATTGATCGCAACAGATATAACCGTCAGTATGGCAAATATAGACGTATAATCAGGAATGGTCTTTCCTAACCAGATTTTTAATATGAAGTCAATGTTAAGGATAATAGGGCAAGCCAGCATTATTAGTAGAGCGAAGGCGGTTTTGCTCATCATAAAGAACATTGCCGTGGTCCGTTTCAGGTCGGAACTTGCATATGACTGGACTAATTGTGGTTTGAATGCCAAAATCAGGTTGGTAGAGAATTGTTGCAGAGCAGATGATATTTGCGTTGCAATGCCGTTGGCTGCATTGATTGCAACACCGAAGAAGTAATTCAAAAGCAGGTTTACTCCTTGGCCACGAAGCATGAATGAGAATGTGCCTATGAAATTCCATCCGGTGAATGAGAGCATCTTCTTTTGAAAAGACCTTGAAAATTGAGCTGAAGAAACCTTTAACCAAGGGAAATTCTTGCGGATATATCCGATATACAACAGGAAGTTGGTTATGGCAATACCGAGAAGAAGTCCTCCGTACATTAGGAGTCTGTCACCGTTGTAGGCCTTGATCAGGAACGCGATCATCAATTTCAATACCACGTCGATAATGCCCACTATCGCATAGAAATCCAGCCGCTCATAGGCAATCAGAGCTGCGGAGAAGGGAATCTGGACGATTGTCAGCATCAATGTCATGATCGAGAATTGCAGTAGCCAGTTTGCAACATTCATGCGGTCAGGCGGGATTTCCATCACGTTGTTGAGATACCACACCCCAACCAGTTCGGCTAAGATAAATAGTGCGGCAGCCATGATCAATTGGGTTCGGAGTGCTGTGTTGAACACCTTTACCGAGGCTTGATTGCCATTCAGTCCGATTTCAAAATTATAGAATCGCTGCGTGGCATTTGACATGGAGGTGTTGAGAAAGCCGAACATAGAAACGAATCCACCTACAACATCGTATACACCGTAATCAACTGTGCCAAGAGCATTAAGTATGATCCTGACAACGTAAAGTGAAACGAATAGAACAAGCAGAAGCCTTCCATAAAGGAAAACCGTGTTTTTCGCAATGCGATGGTTGTTAGCTTCCATATTTAGAATCCGTAGTATACCTCTTAACGAGGAGTCTTTTTAACGGTGATTCAGGTAGTGGGTGAGTTCGGTCAGGAGGAGGGATTGGGGGCGGG
>CAZHHF010000155.1:0-4927 GCA_964531905.1 uncultured Bacteroides sp. | reverse complement strand
AGAGTCATGAGGTTAAGCTGTGCTGATTTCCGAGCGCCCCGCCTGCCACTTTGGCGGATTCCAACGGTTGACCACCTGAGATTATCGTCCGCACCGCAAACTGCCGGCTGACTGTCGCAAAGAGAACATTGACATTGTGGAAAAATAGGAAAGAACATTGATTACCAGTAGATTGTAGGGCTGCTTCGCGGAGCAACCGGGTCAATAAACATCCTCCGATACCTGAACCTGTAACCGATGCAGAACAACATGCCGGTAAATACGTGCGAAAGGCCGAACGCCGGTTCATTCACCTCTGCTTCATAACACACCAGGATCCCAGGGTGGAAAGTATGGCTACTCCACGAAGCAGCCCTGGAATTTGTTGGTAATCAAAGTGTTGCGGCTGCTCCACGTAGCAGCCCTACTTTCGAGTGTGGGTACCAGATTATTTTCTGTGGTTGACGCATCAGTTTACACTGTTTGTGTAAACTGATGCGTATCGACAACAAAAAAGCAGTTAGCGATTTACTAACTGCTTGATTTGTTGTGACCTCGGAGGGGCTCGAACCCTCGACCCACTGATTAAGAGTCAGTTGCTCTACCAACTGAGCTACGAAGTCAACGTGGTGTTTGCGTAATTGCGGTGCAAAGATAGTGGTTTATTTTGAGTTTTGAAATTTTTTTGTGAGTTTTTTTATTGATTCTTTTAAAAGACGGGTGTCAGATCATCTGAAGCGCGCGTAAAATATCGGTTATTTCATCGTGGGAGAGGGTGCGGCGGTCGTTAAGGCGTCGGGCGAAGTCGTTGACAATTCCCTGCACGGCGCGATGGCTGAATACTCTTGTGAGATAGCCGTAGCCTTTATTGAATATTGCGTTTATTTCATCATCGTCGAGGGAACAGGTGGCTTTCCCTTCATCGGTGACGGCCTGGAGGAGCGCGCTACGAACGTCGGGGGTGACATCGGTATGGCGTCCGGCAAGATAGCGGCAGAGAACGTTGGAAATCGTCATTCCTGTTGATATTTCGTATTGTTTCAGCAGGTGATTCCAGACGTTTTTGGCTGACATGCGCGGGTTTCCGCTAAAGTAGAAGTCGGGTGAGAAAGTTATGGCGTTTTCGGGTTCAGTGTCGAGTGAGATTGCCGAAAGGTAGTTTTCGCCGTCGTAGATAAAGAGGCCGATCGCCATGCCTGCGAGTCCATAGCATTTATCGTTGTTGTCGGTGTATTTGAGTGTAGGGTTCATTGTGGTTAGGGTATGGATAGTGTCAGTTGACAATCATGATTTTTGTAACAGCTCCGGTGGTTGATGATGATTCGCTTCCGCTTGAGGCAAATACGTAGTATACGCCGGTTTTTGCTCTCTGGCCGGCTGAATTGCAGCCGTCCCACATAGCCATTCCACCTTCGCTACGGGTTGTAAATATCACGTTTCCGGCGGCATCGGCGATTTTTACGAGCGAGTTTTCCATCAGTCCTTTGATAGTGATCCAGCCGGTGAAGTCGGGGCGTACCGGGTTGGGGTAGGCTACGACCTCCGAGAAGTCAGCGCGGGCCGGCGATGCGGTGGAACTATATTGCGCCAGTCCTGCGGGAGTTCCGAAGTATATAGAGTTGGATTCCGGGTCGCATGCGATGGAATGAACTGAATTGCTTGGTAGGGGAGAGTTATCGGTAGTGAAATGGTCGATTATTTTCGTTCCGTCGTCGGAAACGAGGTAAACTCCGTTTTCTTTGGTGGCAATCCATTTACGGTTGGCGTTGTCGGCGTCGATAGCAAGGACAGTCTCGCCGCTCAGAAGGTAGTCGGCAAGGTTTGTTCCATCGTTTCTGGACACTTTTACGCGTGTTACGGGTGTCTGCGGATTGGCGGCAAGTGCTTTCGGATTGTTGATAATTATAACTCCGTCGGAAGTCCCGAGCCAGATGTGTCCGTTTTCGTCTTCAAACATAGCCGGATGGCGGTTTGAGAAGAAGTCGCGTCCATCCTGATCGACAAAGCGCCCGATAACGCTGAATGTGTCATCGTTGAGCGATTCGGTGCCTTTAGTGTCGTAGACTACTACAGGTGAATCGTAACGGCTTGTGGTTATGATGATTGCTTTGGATTTTTTGCCGTAGAGGATGCGTGCGTCCTTCTCTGTCTTGAATCCTTTGAGCGATACCGGAACCCAGTCTTCTTTTGTAGGACCGGATGTTTTGTCGGCAGGAATAAAATAGAGTGACGGGTCTTTGTCGTAATTGATAAGCGCCCATAGGTTACCTTTGTCATCGAATGTGGTTCCCATAGCGGTGCATCCCCACCATTTTTCTATAGGACTGTTGATATCGATATATGTTTCGAGGATCTCGTTGTCGTGATGGATGCTGAGTCCCTGGAAGTAGTTCGATACATAGAATTGGCCCTGAAGTGACGGGTGAGGTGTAAGCGAGGTGTTGTTCCAAAGTTTTTTATCATCGGGGACGGAAACATTTATCTGAATAGGGAATGTCAGATTGACGGGTTCAAGATCCTCGATGGTTCCGTCGGCGTTCAGGCGGTTAATAGGAGTACGCGCTGTAGAGCCGGTATCGAGATATCGTGAATCGGTGATTCCGGTCATGTAGAGATTGCCCCAGTTGTCGAATCGGAGCATGTCAACACTTTTGAGATTTATCGTACCGGGAGTGAATGATTCTCCTTCCTGTTGCCATGTGCCGTTTTCGTAGGCGAATTTTGCTATTCCGTTATTGCATGCGGCCATCATGCCGTCGGATTCTTTCCAGATAGCAGCCGGATAGTGCGAGAACGGTGTGTTGAGTGTTGGTTTACCCTCTTTATCGAGTAGCATGACCCTGTCGGTGCCTGAGATGCAGTATCCGTTATCGGCCGGATCGATGTAGTAGGCTTCGAAATTGTCCTGCACGATAGTGAAGTCGGCTGTGCCGTTCTCGAAATCGAATTTATATAAGCGGATTACGGAGTCGTAGAATTTCAGTTGCGCGCTTGCGATGAGGGCATTGTCGCCAACCGGTTGGATGGCGAGGTTGATGCTGTAGAAAATCTCCTTGAAATTGTTGAGCGAATTGATACGCCGATCGGCTTTCATGTAGCGGAATCGGTCGTTACAACCGATGAGGTAGTAGTCGCCTAAGCGGGTGAATACCTTGACAGGGGTGTTGTAGATTCCTGATTCGACAACGCAGTGGCGCTGGTCATCGAAGATCACGATTCCGAATTCGGTAGCTACATATATGCGGTTCTGACCGAATGTAATGTAGTTGATTCTTTTTGAAGTAGACATGATAGCATCGCGTATGTCGCTCATGCTTACTGTTTTACCGTTATCGTAGAGCAGATCTATGTTGCCGTTCATATATGTTACTGCAAGATAGCGGTTGGCCGGATTGTAGAAAATATTGTCTATTTCTGTGTCGTTGAGTTTGTTTTGCGTAGTATAGGCATAGGTCTCATCCTGTTTATAGTCATAGGAAAAGAGAGAGCCATCGGAAAGATAGTAATATTTCTCGGGTGTTGCTACAATGCGGTCCACACCGTCGAATGAAGTATATATTTTCCAATCGCCTACGGAAGCAGTTTGAGCGATTGATGAGATCACTCCTATAATAAAAGCAAGTATGGCTGTTTGTGTTCTTTTAATCATTCCTGTAGTTTCCGGTTATATATTTTTTAAATAATCGATCAGTAGTCGGGTCGCGCGCCCTCTGTGACTGATTGCATTCTTTTCCTCGGCGGTCATCTCGGCGAATGTTCGGTTGCTGTTTTCGGGAATGAATACAGGATCATATCCGAATCCGTCGGTTCCGTGAGGTTCAGTGCCGATGGTTCCACGGCAGATTCCGTCGATCAGTTTTCTGGAATCTCCGATTATAAGTGCGATGACAGTCCGGAAATGTGCTGCCCGGTTCTCGATCCCTTCCATGTTTTTCAGAAGGAGTTTCATGTTGGCTTCGGAGTCATGTCCTTCTTCCGATGCATATCGTGCCGATCTTACACCAGGTGCGCCGTTGAGTGCGTCCACCTCGAGACCGGTGTCGTCGGCAAAGCAATCGTAGCCATACTTTTCCTTGATATACAGTGCTTTGGCAAGTGCATTTCCATCGAGTGTGGCTTCATTTTCGGGGATGTCATCGTGGCATCCAATGTCGGAGAGTGATAATATTTTTATGTTGTCTCCAATGATATCTCTTATTTCGGAGAGTTTATGGCGGTTGTTTGTCGCGAATACGAGTTCCTTTATTTGGTTCATATATTGTTAATTTCTACGTTATTAACGTTGTAGTAGGGGAATTATTGTCGTAGGATGGGTTAAGAACGTCGTGTCATATATTTTGTTTTGTTTTCGGCTGATAGTCGTTCGATGGCGTAGCGGAGTGCTGTCCGTGGCATTTCGTGGGCGTGTGCATCGAGAAAATCGAGAAGAATTTTTTCATCGCGTTTCCCGATTTCGCGCAGCATCCATCCGGTTGCCTTATGTAGCAATGGCTCTTTTTCGTTAAGATATTTTTTGGCTAGCCGGAGTGTAGGTTCGAATTTCCCGTTTCTGATAAGATACCATGTAGAAACTATCGCAATCCTGCGTTCCCATATAGAGTCGGAATCGCTTAGATTTTCGAGTAGGGTAGGGGAGAAGTTATCGTTGAGGTGATGCCCGAGGATATAGGGGGCCGAAAGATCCACAAGATCCCAGTTGTTAATCCTGTCGGTGTGGTCAAGATAGAATTTTACTACTTCATCTCTTTGGGACATGTTTTTCTTATAGCGATGAACGAGGGCGAGAAGTGCTGAGAGACGATGTTCATGAATTTCACTCTGAAGCATATCGTCGATGTGGGTCAGCGGATCGTTGGAGAGGGTTATGGCGATTTTCCGGTTGTCGGGTACGATGATGCGGATGAAGATGTCACCTTCGCCATATTCACATTTACTGGTTTTGACGAAT
>CAZHHF010000154.1:0-5038 GCA_964531905.1 uncultured Bacteroides sp. | reverse complement strand
ATCGGCACCATATTTTTCGTTGATGATACGCTGGAATTTATCGGGAGCGATAGCCGGAGATGCGTTTCCTGCGTTAGCGATCGCTGCAGTTGAAAGCACACCTTTTGCAACTACCACGCGGGGGAGAACGTATTGTTTCTTGCCCTGTTTAACGGTGAATGCCAAAGCGAGTTCGCTCTGAATCATTTCGGGCTGATAGTTATACATTACCGGGATAGTTACTGTGGAACCGCGGTCATAGCTGATAACGGGAGCATTGCCACGAACCTTTTCACCCTGATAGGTATAGGTCTGCGATGCAACTTCCTGACCGTCGAAAACGAGATAGGGAGTAACTGTTACTTCTGCATTTTTCAAGAAAAATTTAGCAGGGATGTTTGCGGTTACGGTAGCGGGAACGCGGTCTCCTACAACTTCGAGCGGGTTAGGATTAACGTTGAAATAATCAGCGCTGAACTGATTCATCTTTTTGCTGCAGCCGGTTAACATGAATAATCCACATGTTCCGAGTGCGATAGCCGATTTAAGTGTCATAGATGTGATGGATGAAATATATTAGTAGATTGATTTGCGTTTATTCTGCAAAGTTACTTAATTTCATTCGGTATGCAAATTATTAGTGATGTGTTTTTAGCCACATTCTGGTTTTTTCTATCCTTTTTTTTAACCGGTAGCCGATAATTGAGTAATTATTGTTAATTTTGTCTCCGTTATCTTTATAAAGATAATTGAATTCACTGTTTTGATTAATTTAAGAATCATTATTACTGTTCAATGAGAAAATGGCGTGTTGAAGACAGTGCTGAACTGTACAACATCAATGGATGGGGAAGAAAGTATTTCTCCATTAATGAAAAGGGCCATGTTGTTGTGACCCCTCGTGAAGGATGTGCATCGGTCGACCTTAAAGAGGTGATGGATGAACTTCAGGTACGTGATATTATGGCTCCGGTATTGTTGCGTTTTCCCGATATTCTTGACAATAGGGTAGAAAAAATATCGAAATGTTTTAAAGAGGCTTCGGAAAGATATAATTATACTGCAAAGAATTATATCATCTATCCTATAAAAGTGAATCAGATGAGACCTGTCGTTGAGGAAATCGTTACTCATGGCAAGAAATTCAATATCGGTCTCGAAGCGGGTTCAAAACCGGAACTCCACGCCGTACTCGCAACAAATATAGCTGAGAATGCTCTTATAATATGCAACGGTTATAAGGATGCCAACTATATCGAACTGGCCCTCCTTGCTCAGAAAATGGGACGCAGGATATATCTTGTTGTGGAGAAACTCAATGAGTTACGACTTATTGCCGATATTGCCAAACGCTTGAAAATTAAGCCGAATATCGGTATAAGGATTAAGATATCGAGTTCAGGATCAGGTAAATGGGAAGAATCGGGTGGTGATCAGTCGAAATTCGGTCTTAATTCGAGCGAACTTCTTGAGGCACTTGATTTCATTGAACGCCGTGACCTCAAGGATTGTCTGAAACTGATCCATTTCCATATCGGAAGCCAGATAACGAAGATTCGCCGCATAAAGAACGCTTTGCGTGAAGCTATGCAGTTTTATGTTCAGTTGTCGAAAATGGGCTTCGATGATATTGATTTCGTTGACATTGGTGGCGGCCTCGGGGTGGACTATGACGGCACAAGAAATTCTGCCAACGAAAGTTCGATGAATTATTCCATCCAGGAGTATGCCAACGACGCCGTATCGGCGCTGGTGGACGTATGTGAGAAAAATCAGCTCAAGCAGCCTAATATCATTAATGAAAGCGGAAGATCCCTTACTGCCCATCACTCTATCCTGATATTTGAGGTACTTGAAACCACTACTTTACCTATATGGAAAGATAATGAAGAAGTTTCCGAGAATGATCACGAACTTGTTAGGGAACTTTACGATATATGGGACAATCTTGATCAGCAGCGTCTTTTCGAAAGTTGGCACGATGCGTTGCAGATCCGTGAGGAAGCTCTTGATCTGTTCAGTCTCGGTATGCTCGATCTGCGTTCACGCGCTATGATGGAAAAACTTTTCTGGTCAATAGCTCGTGAAGTCGGCGAGATTGCATCCTCTATGAAACATCCGCCCGAGGAAATGAGAAAAATCGGCAAGATGATTCCCGATAAATATTTCTGTAACTTTTCGCTGTTTCAGTCGCTTCCCGACTCTTGGGCAATAGATCAGGTTTTCCCGATCATTCCTATTTCACGTCTTGATGAAAAGCCTACGAAAACAGCGACAATTCAGGATATAACGTGCGACTCCGACGGTAAGATAGCCACCTTTATTTCGGAACATGGTGCATCGACGTCATTGCCTGTGCATGCCGTTAAAAATAATGAGCCTTACTACTTAGGAGTATTCCTCGTAGGGGCATATCAGGAAATCCTCGGTGATATGCATAATCTATTCGGAGACACGAATGCCGTTCATATAAGTGTTTATAATGATCATTACGAAATAGATCAGGTGATCGACGGTGAGACTGTTGCCGATGTTCTCGACTATGTTCAGTTCAATCCAAAGAAACTTGTACGCAATGTTGAGACGTGGGTCACATCATCAATGAAAGCCGGAATTATCACTCCTGAAGAAGGTCGCGAATTTCTCGGTAACTATCGGTCGGGACTTTACGGGTACACGTATCTCGAACGCGAATAATCTGCGATGCGTTATTTCCTGAAACTTGCCTATCGTGGTGAGAAGTTCCACGGATGGCAGATACAGCCTAATGCATCAAGCGTTCAGCAAACTATCGAAACAGCATTGTCGATGATTCTCCGCCAACCCACTTCCATTGTGGGGGCGGGGAGAACCGACACCGGTGTCAATGCGCGGGTTATGTTCGCTCATTTCGATACAGAAAATGCGATAACTGACGGTCAGCTTTTTATAAGGCGGTTAAACTCATTAATCGGTAAGGATATAGCTATATATGATCTTATCCCGGTAGGTGATGATGCGCATGCGCGTTTTGATGCCACATCACGAACCTATCGTTATTTCAGCCATGATCACAAATCGCCGTTCATTTATGATCTTAGCTGGCAGGTTTCAGCAGGTCTCGATTATGCTAAAATGAATGAGGCCGCAGGATTGTTGCTTACTACATCTGATTTTACATCGTTTGCAAAATTGCATAGCGATGCCAAGACTAATATATGTAATGTAACACGAGCCGAATGGGTGGCAATGCCCGAAGCCGGTCGCCATTATTTTGAAATTACCGCCGATCGCTTTCTTCGTAATATGGTACGCGCGGTTGTTGGAACTCTCGTTGATGTTGGTCGTGGCAAACTTTCAGTAGAGCAGTTCGGTAAGATAATCGAAGCCCGTGACAGATGTGAAGCCGGAACTTCAATGCCTCCACAGGCCCTTTTCCTTTGGGACGTGACCTATCCCTACATCTGATATATATTGAATTTCATAGTGAGCGCATCGACAGTCAGTAACTTTCCCGATAGCGTGTCACCGATTCCGGTTATCAGTTTAATTACTTCAGTCGCCTGAATAGATCCGATTATTCCGGGGAGTGGTCCAAGTACTCCTCCGAGACTGCATGGTGTATATCCTCCCTCATCGGCTCCCTTCGGGAACAGTGTGCGGTAAGTCAGTCCGCTGTCGGGAATAATCGTCATAACCTGACCTTTATACTGGGCTACCCCGCCAAGTACACATGGTTTGCCGGTTTCGAGAGCAGTGTCGGTAACGAGATATTTGGTAGCAGGATTATCCGACCCCTCCACAATGATATCGTAACTGGGAAAGATCTCCATCGCTTTTTGTCGGGTGACGAGTCCATCATGTATATCTACATTTATACTGCTGTTGATCGCATGGAGTTTCTCGGCCGTCACACTAACTTTTGATCGCCCTGTGTCATGTTCAGTGAACGACAGTTGACGCTGAAGATTGGATATATCGATATTGTCGAAATCAGCTATTCCGATTCGTCCAATTCCCGAACCGGCAAGATACATAGCTATTATCGAGCCGAGTGCGCCGGTACCGACAATAAGTACCGACGCATTGAGTAATTTAATCTGTCCTTCTTTACCGAAGCCGCTAAGGAGTATGTTACGGCTGTATCTCCGGCGATCATCGGGTGATATGGTTCTATTCATTTTTAATCGAAAATTGCGTCCCAGTCTTTCCATACAACGTCATACCCTCTGTTTCGTATATCATCGGCTACTTGGTGTGGAGTTCGCGGATCGGTTACTTCAAACTGTTCGAGCGCATTATTTTCGGCTGCGTATCCTCCTGGTTCCGTATGGCTACCAGCACTCATCGATGTTACTCCGAGTTTCATCATGTTGTTTCTGAAATCGGGAGTTTCACGAGTCGAGAAAGAGATGTCAATGTCGTGATCGAAGATTCTGAAAGCGAATGTAAGTTGCGCGAGTTCACGGTCGCTCATCACCACATTGGGCTGGAAACCGCTCTCCGACGGACACATTCTGGGAAAGTTAACACTGTATCGTGTGCGCCAGTAATGTTTCTGGAGATAGCGCAGATGCCGTGCCATCATAGTGACATCGGTCCGCCACTCCTCAAGACCGATCAAAACTCCCATTCCTATTTTATGTACGCCGGCCTGACCCATACGGTCGTAGCCGTTCAGACGCCATTCGTAAACCGACTTCATTCCTTTAGGGTGATACTTACGATATGCTTCGCGGTGATAGGTCTCCTGAAAACATACCACACCGTTAAGCCCCGATTCTGTTAGCCGTTTATATTCAGCTGTTTTCAATGGCTGTACTTCAATAGTGAGATTGTTGAAATATGGACGGCACACCTTCAGAACTTTCTCATAGAACTCAACGTTGCATTTCGACGGGAATTCACCACTCACAATCAGCAGATTATCAAATGGTCCGAGTCGTTTTATAGCCTTACATTCATTCTCGATCTGCTCCATTGTGAGAATTGTTCGACTGAAGTCATTATTATGGTTGAACCCGCAGTACACGCATGCGTTGGAACATGCATTGGACACATACATAGGTATATACATTGA
>CAZHHF010000153.1:0-5050 GCA_964531905.1 uncultured Bacteroides sp. | reverse complement strand
ACATCCACCTCCTCCACCGATCAGGAAACAAAATGGCAGGCCGGATGGTACAACGGATTCTGGAGCTATTGGACCGGTACAGCCGATCTGTCATCACTCGGATATTCGGGACTCGGAATGAGTTCGGTAACACTGTCCGACGGCGACGTACACGCATGGGCTTACATGGTTACTGATGGCAATGCTGACGCAACGTCGGGAGCTACTGCCGTGTGGCATACACTCGACTACGACCATTTCCTCGACCCCGCCACCGTTACCGAAATAATCGCCCCTGACTCATCTTTTCCCGCAATAGTACGCAACGGAGCCGGAATGTTGATCGGAGTCCTCAACCGTGATCAGCTCAAGAATCTCGATCCCGGATTCTATATCATTACCCAGGGCGATAAAACCCATAAAGTCATCATCCGTTAATCACGGAAAAATTAATAAATCCTTTAATAACCAAATTTTAAATTCAAATGAGAAAATTTTCACTTTATCTGCTGCTCGCACTCGGATGTATAGCCGCTTATGCCGGCATAGTACGTCCGATAGCCCAGCAGCAGATTGTTGGAGACGTTTCCCCGCAGGAAAACTATCCGCAACAACCCGCCACTGCACCCGTTAATGGAAATCCAATAACTGTTAGCACATCCAGGGGAGCATCACTCTCTCTCGACGACATCAAGAGCTGGGCCGGTGACGGTCTCAGCCGTGCTGCTCTTGTCATTCAGTGGAACGACAGCCGCGAAACTAAAGCTAAAGTATTCGGCTACCGTTTCAACGGCGAAGTCAGCGGTTACGAGATGCTCAAGGCTATAGTTGAAGAATATCCCTACCTTTATGCGATGGTGCAGCCAACAAGTCTCGGATATACCCTCAACGGACTCGGATTTGATAATGCCCACACCGGAACTTTTCAAATCAAAGACACTAAAACGACCTATACGCTTGCTCCCGATCAGATCTATGATAATCCTGGAGCCGGTTATAACTACGATGATTTCTCAGCCGTAAACGAGAACAATTACTGGGCCTCCGGATGGTACAGCAATTACTGGAGTTACTGGACCGGAACTCCCGATAGCTTCTCATATTCAAGCTGGGGTATGTCGAACCATAATGTCGGCGACGGTCAGTGGTACGGATGGAACTTTATTCCTGTCGGAGCTATCTCGGGTGATGCCGATGCCGTGAAATGGAAATCGTTCGAAGCCGTAGAACCTTACTACACCAACCCGCTTACCGAAGTGGTCCACGACGGCATCCGCTATGAGATTACCAACCGTAACCTCAACACTGTGGCTGTTCTCCAAAACAAATCGCCGCAATACTACAACGTCACCGGAACACTCGAGATCCCCGCTACATTCACCGAAGGTGGAGTGACCTACAAGGTGACCCGCGTAAACGACAAAGCATTTTATCTTTGCCGTGCAACAGAGATTATACTCCCTTCAACAGTCTACTATATCGGAAACAACGCGTTCCAGAACACTCAGCTGATGACGCGTCTCGTTCTGCCCGAAAAACTCTACGGAATTGGAGAGATGCAGTTCGGCAGCGCCTATAGTCTTGCTACTCCCATTTATCCCGAAGACATCACCTACGTGCCTGCAAAACAATTCATCGATTGCGCGTTCACCGATATTGCTCTCCCCGAATTTATCACTGAGATCGGTGAAAGAGCATTCCTCGGATGCAACAATATCGAATCACTCACTTTCGATGAGAAACACACTCCCTTCATCGGTTCACAGGCATTCGGCAGCTGCACCGGACTGAAAACAGTTACCGTCACTCTGACCACTCCTTTTAACATTGACGAGGACGCTTTCGTTGATAAGAACTCAACACAACCTATCACCGCAACTCTCATTGTTCCCAAAGGATGCAAGGATGCCTATGCAGCTGCTCCAGGATGGAACAAATTCACCAATATCGAGGATTCCTACGTTGAAATTGAACCTGGTACGGTATTCGCCTACGACGGAATTAACTACCGCATTGAGGACGATAATTCGGTTGTCGTTATCCCGTTCGACAAAGAAGCCACTACTTACTCAGCCATCAAGACCGCAAACCGCAACGGATACACCGGAGAGCTGAACATACCCGCCAAAGTAACTTATCAGAGTGCGACATTCAGCGTCAGAGCGATTGAACCTATGGCACTCGCTGGAAGCGGAATAACCAAGCTCACCATTGCCGACGGCATCACGCTCGGTCATCACGCTGTTGCTGAATCACGTTCGCTCGCCGAAGTAACTCTCCCCTCCGATCTCCGTTCACTCCCCGCCTACACGTTCTACTACTGTTCGGCTCTCACCGGCATTGATCTGAAAGACGGTATTGTAGAGATTGGAGGAAGCTGTTTCGCCAACACTAAGGTAAACACAACCATTCCCTCCACAGTAACCGCTATCGGTGGAAATGCATTCGGAGCTTCCGGTATGACCGAATTTGTACAGCCCGAGAACCTTAAAGAACTCCCCGACTCACTCTTTGCAGGCTGTACCACACTCACAAAAGCTACTTTCAACGATGGCACGACATTAGGTATCAACACCCTCAGCGGATGTACTGCCCTTACCGAAGTGCGCCTCCCTGCCGATCTCAAGATACTTCCTAAAAACACTTTCTATAATTGCCGTAACCTCAAGTCACTTGATCTTCCTGCAAGCCTTACTGCAATTAACGTACAGGCTTTGAGCTACACAGCTCTGGAATCGATCGATATTCCCGCCGGCGTATCTAAAATGGAATCATACGTTTTCAGCGGCTGCGCATCCTTGAAAAAAATCGTGTTCCCCGAAGCCGTGACCGTTATCGCCTCCGGAATGTGCGGCGGTTGCACAGCACTCGAGGAGGTCGTTATGAGCGATAATGTGACCGAAATTGAAAGCAGTGCGTTCGGTAGCCGATTCAGCAACTGCCCCGCGTTAAAGAAAATCACTATCATCGGCGATGAGACAGGTGAATCACGCCTGCCTGCACGACTCGAGAAAATCGGCAACGGAGCATTCCGTGGCGACAAGGTTCTTCAGGTAGCAATGTCACCCTCAATCCGCGAGATCGCAGCCCAGGCATTCTACGAATGTTCGATGATGAACGACTTCACTCTCCCCAATGTTGAGAAAATCGGAGATCAGGCATTTTACTCCACTGCACTCATTACGTTCACATTCCCTGAAACTGCTACCAATATCGGAGGCGAACTATTCTTCAACTGTCCGGTAAAAGATAACCTGATCTATACTTGCGGCAATCCTCACAAAGAACTTTACGACAACCGCTATATAAGACCGTTACTGAAAAATTACTCAAGCTATCCCTACCCCATGTTCAGGCTCGTTGTACCGACAGGACATCTCCAGGACATTAACATTATCGGAGGATGGGGCGACGGAGTCGAGTTTCTTGCTCCCGAGCTTAAAGGTCAGTCATTTGGCGATAGTGACGTTGAAGTTAACGGAAACGATGTAACGTTTACCAACCACTTCCAGGTCAACTACGACATGACCGATATGCCCGAAATCTTCACCAAGTATAACAACAAGGAGACATTCAAAAATTACACTTTCCAGGTATGGTATAAACCGGCCGGATCGACCGAAATCGAAAAATCTGTCAATGCCACCTACAATGGAGAGACTCTTAACGCATCAATCGAAGGTCTCGAACCCGGTGAATACGAATACTACTGGCAATACCGCCGCGGACAGATCCCCACTCGCACCGAATTCTCAACATTCACCATCGAGCGACCCGATCCAGGTTTCAATGTCACTGTCAATGGAGCCGAGGCTGTCAACGGAGTATATACCCTCGAAGTAAAAAAGACCTATAACCTCAATGTAGAACTCACTTCGGCCGAATCTCTCACCTATACGCTGATCGATAATGAAGCCGGTGCCGGAACCTATAACAAATGGTCTAACGCCATTATAACCAATACCAAAGAAGGCACATTCTCGCTTGTGGTTGCCGATGCAGATAACCCCGACAACAGCATCACACTCCGTTTCGATGTGAAAATCAAGAACCATGTTGGATCGATCACTCTCGACGGACTCGAAGACGGAGTGTTGAAAGTGAAGTACAACACACTCACCGCCGTAAACCCCGTAATTCTACCCGAAAACGCCGATATCACCGACTTCACTATTACCATCGGCGATCCGGCTATGGCAAAGATATTCGCCGCCAAAGCCTTTAACCCGAGCCGTAACTTCTACGAACTCTCTACATTCAAGACCGGAGAAACCGATGTTACCTATACTGCAGCCGACGGAAGCGGAGTTGAACTTAAATTCCGCCTTGTGGTTGAAGATCGTGACCGCGAAGGAACTGTCGACTACACCGGCGGTATCTTCTGGCTCAATGAAGAGTGGTTCGGCCACAACAACGGATCCATCAACTTCATCGACGACAGCTACAACGTGACCTACAAAGCCTACGAGCGTGAAAACCCGTGGCAGTCGTTCGGCGCAACATCGCAGTTCGCCACCGTCTACGCCGACCGTCTGATCGTAATGTCGAAACAAGCTCAGGATGGCGGTGACCCGCGTCCGGCAGGCGGACGCGTCGTCATCTCCGATGCCCGGACACTCAAAAAAATTGCCACACTGACCGATATCGGTGGTGACGGACGAGCATGCGTCGGCGTTTCACCCGATAAGATTTATTTGGGCCACACACTCGGAATACGCGTTATGCATATCGATGGCGACAACTACACTCTTGACGAAGCCGACATTGAAGGTATCAAAGGAAAGAACGCATATTCCGGTCAGGTTGGCGACATGGTGAAAGCAGGCCGATATGTATTTGCCGTTCAACAGAACACCGGCGTACACATCATTGATGCCGAAATCGACAAGCTTGTCAAAACTATCGAAGAAACAGCAGCAGCCGGCGTCGTACAGAGTGCCGACGGTAATGTGTGGATCGCGGCCGGCAAAAAACTTATCTGCTGCGATCCCGAATCACTCGAAATTATCGATACACGCGAAATCGAACAGTCGATAACCTGCAACTGGGGTTCATGGAAAAGCACCAATTT
>CAZHHF010000152.1:0-5091 GCA_964531905.1 uncultured Bacteroides sp. | reverse complement strand
AACCAGCACGGCAGTCTGCTTGCCGTCGGTAGCAGCCTTGAAGGCGGCGCGTATCGCTATTTCGGTTTTCCCGAATCCTACGTCGCCGCATATCAGGCGATCCATCGGCCGTTGACTCTCCATATCGGCCTTTACAGCCTGCGTGGCGGTCAGCTGATCGGGCGTATCCTCATATATGAAGCTCGCTTCAAGTTCATGCTGGAGATATGAGTCGGGTGAGAAACTGAAACCCTGTTCGTTCTTGCGGGCCGCATACAGCTTGATCAGGTCGCGGGCAATATCTTTCAGGCGGCTCTTGGTGCGTTCCTTGACCCGGTTCCATGCACCCGAACCGAGTTTGTTGATTTTCGGTGGAACACCCTCTTTTCCGCGGTATTTGGCGAGTTTGTGGAGCGAGTGGATCGAAACGAAGATGATGTCATCGTTCTGATACACCAATTTGATCATCTCCTGAAGCTTGCCGTTGACATTTGACCTTACCAGTCCGGCAAATTTGCCCACTCCGTGATCCACATGGACTATGAAATCGCCTATGGAGATGGAATTCAACTCCTTTAGCGACAAGGCGAGTTTGCCCGAACGCGCACGGTCGCTCTTAAGACTGTATTTGTGGAAACGATCAAAGATCTGGTGGTCGGTGAAAACGCACCGCTTTGTCGGATGGTCTACAAATCCTTCATGGAGAGTCGACAGAACGGGTACGAACGAGATCTCGTCGCCACGGTCGGCGAAAATATCTTTCAGTCGCTCGATCTGCTTGGCCGAGTCGCTCAATATGTAAATCGTGTAACCTTTCCCGATGAAATCAGTGAATGATTCCGATATTAAGTCGAAGTTCTTGTGATAGAGTCCCTGAGGTGAGCATCCGAAGTCGATGGAACCGGTTGCGGCAGGGTCGGGAGTGGCGGCGGCCGTGAATCTTACCTGGGCGAAAGTGGCGAACGCGGCGATAAATTTCTCAGGATCTATCACATGGCTCAGGGCGTTCGAATCCCCTTCTTCGGCAATCATAGCGCTGTCGCTGAAGGTTTCAGCCGCTATCGCCTTGATGCGTTCGATAGTAAATGCGGCATCACGTACAGCGATTACTGTTTCCGGGTTGATGAACTCTAATAGCGACGTTCCTCCGGCGGTCCGTTCCACGTTGGCTGTGACCGCGATATAGTCTACCGCCTCGCGGCTCAGCTGGGTCTCCACTTCAAACATCCTCATCGAGTCGATCTCGTCACCGAAGAAATCGATGCGGTAGGGTAGATCATTGCTATAGCTGAATATGTCGATGATTGAGCCTCTTACAGCGAACTGTCCCGGTTCATATACATAGTCAACCTCGGCGAATCCGTTGCTCCGCAACCACTTCTGGATCTCCACGAGGTCAGCGGTAGTGTTGACGCTGAGGTTGAGCGTGTGTGTGGCTATGGAGTCGCGTGTCGCAACGCACTCGGCCATCGCATCGGGATAGGTCACGACGACTTTCAGGTCGCTGTCGGTGTGCCATGCGGTCAGAACCTCGGTTCGTGCTACTTGCGACGGCGGATCTATCTGACCGTACTTGATGTCGCGTTTGTAGGCCGACGGAAAGATGAGAACACTTCCCTGACCAAGTATCCTTGAAAAGTCGTGATACAGATAACCGGCGTCATCGCGTGAGTCCCCGATTACAAGCAGTGGGGCTTTTCCGCGTTTCACACCGGTGAGTGCTATCGCGGCCGATGAACCGGCGAGATTATAAAGTGAAGCCACGGCCGGGGATTTACCCCTGCCGTGGTCCGACAATGCTGAATCAAGTGCTTGTTGCCGCGGCTGCGTCAGGAACGTGCCGCACAATTCCTCAATATCCATTTATGGTTATTTCTTATTATTTACAGGAGCGAGAATCTTCGCGTAGCGTCCCGGCTCACCCATAAGGGTGGCTACCGAGTCGATCGCCGGATCCGATTTAAGCGCTACAATGGTGTTGCCAGGCTGATTATAGTAGCGGCTTACGATCTCCGACGCCAGATAGTGGGATATATCTTTGCGGTTAATGTCGAGATCCTTGCCGAGGTTATGGTGAAGCATCACCTTTAGCATGTCGATCTGTGCCTGAACCGAGTCGGTCATGTAACCTTCGGCCTTAGCCGCTTCCTCAAGCTTCTCCACCATCACTTCGCATACTTTGTCGTAGTTAAGACGCGACGGATCCACGAACGCCTTGAACTCATTGTAGAGCGAATCGCTGATCTCAAACTTGTCGGCCGGAGCTATCGACTGATTACGCGCCGCAAACTGCGTGGCGAAATCAAACGCCCACAGATCGCGTACGATATTATATACGAGACGGTTCCCCTCGGGATAGGTCACAGTTATATCGGGAGTGATACCGCCACCGTCGCGCACTTCGCGTCCGCCGGCAGTGTGGAATACGGTGGTGAGACTGTCGGGGATCCTCGCTACCGAACCGTCGGGATTGCGGTGAGAGTAGTCGATCGCCTGAATCAGACGTCCCGAAGGAATGTAATACTTCGCTATCGTAAGTTTGAGCAGTCCGCGGTAGGGGAGCTGACGCGTACTCTGAACAAGCCCTTTACCGAACGAACGGTTACCCACGATTACCGCGCGGTCGAGATCCTGAAGCGCTCCCGTGACTATTTCGGCAGCCGAAGCCGATCCGCCGTCGACCATCACCACTAACGGAATCTCGGTGTCGATAGGCTTGTTGGTGGTTTTGTAGACCTTTTCGTTGAGTAGCGCGCGTCCGCGTGTCCGTAGCACCTCGGTTCCTTTCGGAACGAACCATCCTACGATCTTCACAGCGCTTTCGAGAAGACCGCCACCGTTACCGCGCAGATCGAGGGCAATCATTTTCACCCGTGGATCCTCTTTTAGACTCAGCAGGGCGTCGCGGACCTTGTCGGCACTCTTCTCATTGAATGTCGTTAAAGAAATATAACCGATGCTGTCGCGGATAACGCCATAATAAGGCACCGGATTGATGTCGATTTTCTCACGTGTTACCTTGAAAGTCTTTATAGAATCACCATCGGTGGTGTACGGACGGTTTACCGTGATCATGAACTCGGTTCCCGCTTGTCCGCGGAGACGCTCACGAACCTTGTCCGATCCCAGGCCCACCATAGTGTCATTGTCGATCATTATGATCTTGTCGCCCGCCAGAAGACCGGCTTTCATTGCCGGAGAACCAAGCTGAGGCTCGGAAATATAAGTGTATTTCCCGTCGCGTTGCGCTATGTATGCGCCTATGCCTGCATATTCGCCGGTTGAGATCGTCATGAAGTCATCCTGTTCATCCTCCGATATATATTCAGTATAGGGGTCGATAGCGTTCAGCATCGCGTCGATAGCCTGACGCATGGAGCGGTCGGCGTTTATCGTATCTACATAAGATGTCTGAAGCTCTTTATAGATCGTGGTGAATATGTCGAGATTACGGCTTACCGCCTCTTTTGAGCTGCGGCCCGATGCCCTGGAGGCTGCGAATGACATGCATAGCAGCGAACCTATGGCGAGGAAAAGTATTTTTCTCATAAATGATTATCCGAAGTTAATTAGCGTGATTTTTCTATTTTAACAATCAAGGATGCGGGCAAGTTCGGCAACACCATCCGATGCACCCTTGCGGATCACGGTTATATACGAAGGAACCGGTGCGGGATTAGGATCTATGTAATAGACTGGAATCCCTGCTGGAGCATACCCGATAAGCCCGGCTGCCGGATAGACGTTGAGCGATGTCCCTATTACAACAAGAATATCGGCCGTCGATACAACCTCAATCGCTGGCTCGATCATCGGAACCATCTCCTGAAAGAACACGATGTGGGGACGCACCCGATGTCCGTCGATAACCGTCGCCGGACTCGTTTCGATTGCGTCAGCCTTAAGAGTGTACACCTTCGATTCATCGTCGATCGCTCTCACTTTCATCAGTTCTCCGTGAAGGTGAAGCACGTAGGAACTTCCGGCACGTTCATGAAGGTTGTCGACATTCTGGGTTATGATCTTCACGTCAAACTTTTCCTCAAGGGCTGCCAGTGCGAGGTGACCTGCATTAGGCTCTTTGGTGAGCAGTTCGCGACGGCGCGTGTTATAGAACTCATGAACCAGAGCCGGATTACGGGCGAATCCGTCGGCACTCGCAACATCCATCACCGGATATTTGTCCCATAGACCGCCACTGTCGCGGAATGTCGAGAGTCCGCTTTCAGCACTCATGCCTGCGCCTGTAAGAACAACAAGTTTCTTTTTCATGCCAATTCCATTATAGTTCCGACGGCTCGATAACGAAGCTTCCGAGCGTATCCTTATCATGGATGAAAACGCATTTCAGGCTCGCTTCAGCAGCAATCAGGTTATGAACAATCTCGTTGGTCGTCTGTGACTTGAGATAGGGTATAAACAAGGCTTTGACCATCCCTATCGAGTTGCTTACCGTGCTGGCGATCAGATCATTCTCGATTCGGCATGTCAGCGTAACTGTAGCTTCATCGGTGGAATAAGTGATTGATTCGATTATCACACCGGGAGTAGCCTGCGCCGGAAGAGTGGACTGATATGTGTCCACACTATTCTTGAGAGCGCGTTTCGACTCGCTCATACACGAAGTTACAACACAGGAAAGAAGCAGTCCCACAAGGAGGAATGATAGAAAACGTTTCATCGATGAGTTTTTATGCTTTTTTTGTAAAATAAAAATCGAGTACATCGCGTGCGGCGATAAACGAGCTGAGACGATTGTCGAGTACGGCCTGTTCAAGACGCCCAAGCATAGCCTCAACCTCGGGATTATTGTAGAAATTGCTGCGAAGTTGTGAATCGATGGTCTCGAACATCCAGTAGCGGGCCTGCTGACGGCGCTTCTGCTCGAAAAATCCGTTCGACTTCACAAACTCGAAGTAGCGGTCGATCATAGCCCACACCTCTTCAATGCCGAGTTCGTAATAACCCGAATAAGTCAGCACCTCAGGCATCCATCCCGACGTTGTTGGCGGAAACAGATGGAGAGCGCTTCTGAACTGAGCCTGAGCCAGACGTGCGCGGTCGATATTGTCGCCGTCGGCCTTGTTTATGACTATCCCGTCGGCCATCTCC
>CAZHHF010000151.1:0-5115 GCA_964531905.1 uncultured Bacteroides sp. | reverse complement strand
GTAGGCATCTTTCTGAGTAGTCTCATACCATGAACGGATGATGTATCTTTCCCTACGGAGATCATAAGGATTCTGATCGAATGTTTCAAGAAGCTCATCGGAAGCACGGAAACAAGAACGGATAACCACGTTTTCGCCCGGATTAGCATATTCGGTCAGCCATACGTTCACATCAGTAACGTTACCATAAACCCACATGACTTCGGGAGAGTTATAAGTGTGATATGTGGCATACGATCTCAAAGACGGGTAATCCTCACGGAAAGTAGCGATCTTGTTCAGATCACGATACTGGAACTGGGGATTATCAAGGATTTTCTTGCCATATTCGGCAGCTTTCTCCCAATTCTCGGTATAAAGATATGCGCGTGAAAGCAAAAGCTGAACCATCGGAAGATTCGTGCGGAACGATGCGGCCCACTGGCGTGATTCGGGAAGTCCTTCATAGAGTTCCTCAGCAGCATGGAGATCGGCTAAGATGAAGTCATAAACTTCTCCTACAGTATTGCGCTCAAGAGTTTTGTTCTCGATCTCCGAAGTCTTCTTCAAAGGAACACCCATTGCATCGGGTCCCATCTGATAAGGTTGACCGAACATATTCACGAGATACAGGTAATAAAGCCCGCGAAGCGCGTGTGCCTGAGCGAGGACATTATCGATCTCTTCCTTAGTATCATTGGCCTGGCCGATATAATCAAGAACCGCATTACAGCCTTTAATCTTACGATACAAAGAGCTATACATGTTCATGGATACGCTTTCTTCATCAAGAAGGAACCACATATTTCCTTGCCATGAGAAAGGACCGTAGGTGCGCTGTCGGGTTCTGAAACCGGTATATTCGGGTTGATAAGGCGCGCCGGTCACATCATCGTCGAGCAAATTCAGGAATCCTTCGAGATAGGCATCGCTGGTCAACGGATAAGCTTCTCCAAGAAGAAGCTCGTTGAGCGACTGGGCATCCTTAGGAACAAATTCACTTTTTGCTTTAGGCTCAAGGAAGTCTCCGCAACTGCAAAGGGAAGAAGAGAGAAGAAGTGCAGAGACAATTTTGATATATAATTTATTCATGTCTTAATTATCTTAATCTTAGAAACTTACACTAAGTCCAACTGCATAAATATGTGGCTGACGGCTACTTCCGGTTTCGGGGTCAAAGCCGTTCCAGCGTTTGCTGGCAATAACAAAGATGTTGTTGACAGTTGCTGTGAAAGAACAACTCTGGGCGCCGAATTTGCTACATACTGATTTTGGCAAATAATAGCTGGCGCTGATTTGAGAGCAACGAAGGAATGATGCATCGGCTACTCTTGCGTCAGACTGGGCCCACATCATGTAGCGAGAGGTCGGGAGTCCATCGGGAGTGTACATGTTATATTCGTTAAGCACTGACGTATAGAGTGCCGGAATAATCGTATATTTTTCGTCACCAGGTTGTTTCCAACGATCCAAAAGATCTTTGGAGAGGTTCGAGAACGGATCGGGAATACGTCCGTTGGTAAAGGCTGAATAGGGGTTAGGCAGACGGCGTTTCGTACCTAAAAGAGCAGTAAAGCTCGTTCCTATCGAGAAGTCCTTGTAACGTAAACGGGTGTTAATACCTCCGGTGAAGTACGGTGTGGATGATCCCGAGTAAACAAGGAATGTTGTCGGATCGACATTATCGTCATATTTTTCAACATCCATGTAGTTGAACAACGGATAACCATTTGTTGGATCAAGTCCTGCGAAAGAGTATGACCAGAAGGCGGTCAGCGGATATCCTTTCTTAAGAGGTTGCTTTGCATTACCCGAAAGGAAGTCGCTCTTGGTGACAACATTCGCCTTGATAAGCTGATCGGGCGACTGGGATGTATTCCAGTTTTTCGAGCAGTTGAAACCTAAGGTCCATGCGATGTCCTTCGACTGGAACGGGGTGAAGTTAAATGTAAACTCAATTCCCTGGTTACTGATCATACCGCCATTGAGACGCATTCTCGCCAATCCATATTCATGGGCGATCTCCTGATTGATAATCGCGTTTGAACGACGTCCGTAATAAGATACATTCATTGTGTACTTGTTGAACAACTGCATTGCCAATCCTAAGTTCCACGTTTTGGTACTTTCCCATTTCAGATATGGGTTAGGAAGGCTTGAGATTGTCACAAAGTATTCATCATAACCCGGTTTGATACCGTTGTAAGAAGCAATCAGCTCCGGACTTACCGAATTCACGACATTACCTTGAATACCGTATGTAGCACTCAGGTTAACCTGATTAAGCCACCACAGGTTATTCTTGATAAATGGTTCTTCGGCCATACGCCATGAGAATCCGAACGAGTAAGTCGGGTTGAAGCGGTGGTTCGTGTCCTGACCGAAACGGTTTGATGCATCGGAACGCATGTTGGCGTTCACCACATATCGGTTCATCCAGGAATATGCGATTGTACCGAAATACGATAGGTAGTTATCGGTTCTTTCAGTCTTTCTCCATCCGCCTTTATAAAGCTTGTCGAGCGCTCCCCACTCAACCGGAGAGTTAACTCCAGGCATCGGAACGATCTGATTAGGGAAAGAAGGAGAAACCAACATGTCGCCACGTTCGGGAATATATCCCCATACAGTATTACTGGTAGCTGCTGAGTTTACCGAACGGATCTCAAAACCGAGCAAAGCATTAATACGGTTATTATCATTGATCTGCTTAGAGAACTGGAATTTGTGCGCCATCGCGTATGTCGTACTCGATGAGTTACGGGTGGTCAGCTGACCTCCGTAAGGCAACATAGCCGCTTTATATCTCGGAGAGCTTGACGGCTCGCTTCCCGCGGGATAACCGCGATAGTTCTGCTCGATATAAGCTGATTTTTCACCTGCATAAGCTTCAGAGTCATTTATCGACTGAACAATACTACCGCTGAACTGATATGTCAGCCATTCAAAAAGCTTGAAATCGAGATTCGCGCTTGCCTGGAAACTCTTACCCGAGTTCTTCGAATAGGAGTTCTCCATTTCGTTGAAGATATTATAGCCAAACTGCAACATCTCCTGACCGGCATACTTATAATTATAGTATTGCTTATAGAACGCGCGCTCGCCGTCCTCCTCAAATAGCGGAATAGCACGGCTCATTGTGAGAGCATAACTTCCCGGATTCACACCGGCAGAATATCCGTTGGAGTTACGGATAGAACCGTTCATGCTCACAGTAGCACGCAAACGCTTATTGAATTGAACACCGACGTTCAATCGGGAAGTGAACTGAGTGTTGTCATTACCTTTTTCAGTACCGTTATTTGATGAATAACCTACCGAAGCATTATAAGTGATCTTCGATGTTCCACCTGAAATACTGAGGTTATGACTGTTGCTCACTGAGTTACGGGTCAAATGTCCGAGCCAGTCGGTATTACCGGTCTCGAGACGCTCCATATAATACGCGAATTGATCGGCATTAATCTTACGGTTATTGAACATAGCCATAAGACCTTCGTAGGTATATATCTGAGGTAACGGTTCCTGAATATAACGGCAACCTGCATCATACGCTTCCTTGCTGAACTGGATACGTTCACGCGAATTCATATAATTATAATTGTCGTATGTAGAACGCATGCGGACAGATACATTACCTGTATATCTTACCGAGATACGGTCGGCATTACCTTTCTTAGTAGTGATCACAATAACACCGTTTGACGCCTTTGAACCGTAAATTGCAGTTGCCGATGCATCTTTCAAAACGGTAATTGTCTCTATATCCATCGGGTTAAGCCATGAAACCTGATTACCGATAATATTGGTGAGGTCATCGGTAAGAACATCACTCGAATTGATTTCAAGCGGGTCAGGCTGAATGACACCGTCAACAACCCATAGGGGGTCGGTATTTCCGAGAAGAGTCGAAGTACCGCGGATCGTAATCCTGGGAGACGCACCCACACGAGTCGAACTGTTCTCCACAATCATACCGGCAACCTTACCTTGAAGCATCTGGTCGATCGACTGATATGCGGGCATCATTATATCTTCGGCCTTGATGGTTGTATATGCGCCCACCATATCACGACGCGGCAGTTTATTGTAACCGTCATCGACAACCGTAACTTCGGAAAGCTGGGTGGCATCAGGTTCAAGGACAACCGTCACCGGCTTACCTGCCTGAACTTTCACCTCCTTACGACTCATACCTATATAGCTTACAATAAGCTGAGCTGAACCCGACTTCGGTATCTTGACAGAAAATTTTCCATCGGCATCGGCCATTGCCGCACCAGTGGCATTCTTTGTATTCTTAACTCGTATTGAAGCTCCGGCGAGAGGCTCACCGTCCTGATCAAGAACAACGCCCGTCACCACATTTTCGGCATTTCTGCCTACTACCGCACTCGTATTCCTCGCATTACTTTGGGCATACAAGTTATTTGCGCACAACAAAGGCAAGGTCAGCATAAGCAAGCACAGTAGAATCTGAGAACTTTCACGTTTTTTCATAAACTACGTTTTTACACTGCTTTAATAATTAGGTTAAATATTTACTGTATAGTAATACTCTCAAACTTACTTTTCCATTTTTTGCAAAAATACATATTTTTCACAGATTTTGAAACATGTATTAAAAAAACGTAAGCGAAATAAGCTACTATTGCAGTTTTTTCATGTTCAAAAACATATTTAGGCAACATGACGATATTTTTTTCATATATCCATCCAATCTAAATTTGTCGCCTCAGCAGGATTAGGAACGGTATCGGGATTACACCACATCCCGATGATTAGAGTAAAGAAAAGGATTTAAAATTGATTTAAATACACATCAATATATACTTCTACAACATATTTTCAGAGGAAAGAACAGAGAGAGGATAAAAAAAGGAGAGTGCCATAGTTAACAACACCCTCCCTTAAGTAATCTTCAAGTAGATCAGCGACCCGCGCCTTACTTTCTGATACCAAGCTCTTTCTGAGCGATAATCGCACGGTAGCGGTTAATGTCGGTTTTGATCAGATAATCAAGAAGACGACGACGCTTACCTACGAGTTGCTTAAGAGCGCGAGCTGTTGTATAATCTTTATGATTTGACTTGAGGTGTTCAGTCAAATGAGCGATACGGACTGAGAATAATGCAA
>CAZHHF010000150.1:0-5148 GCA_964531905.1 uncultured Bacteroides sp. | reverse complement strand
TCGCTCAGTTCCTGCTGTGAGTGGATCTCAAAATTATTCTGGGCAAATTCCTTGAGCTTATGAGTCGTGCGAAGAGTTTCAGTAATCTCGTCGATGGCCTCGTCGGTTAGTTCCTCGTTGACGGCGCTTGCGAAAATTCCCTGGAGATAATCGATGGCGAGAATTCGTTTCATCACTGTGGTATAAGGTGCCAGAACAACGTCGTCCTGGTCCATGCCCATAGAGTTGGTTCCCTTTGGCTCAAGAACACCTACAACAGTCATGGGAATCTTGTTGAATCTCACCACACGTCCTATCGGATCCTCGCCGTTGGGGAACAGATTGTCGACAACGGTTTTTCCGAGCAGACACACTTTAGCCGCCGATTTGATATCCTGGTCAGTAAACATCACGCCGTCTTTTACTTTCAGCTTTCTGATGTCGAGATATTCAGGGCTGATTCCATAGACGGTCGACGGATAGTTGTTGTTGCCGTTGATGAGCTGACCCGATGATGTGACCGACGGTGATATGGCAGCGATTCCGGGAAGTGACTGCAGTGCTTCGTAATCGGATACCTTAAGGGTTTGCATATCGTCGGAATTCTGTCGGACGCCACCCCGTTGCATGTTGCCGGGATGAATCATTATCATGTTTGATCCCATTTCCGAGATCTGATTCTTGATACTGATTTTCGATCCTTGACCGATAGCGAGCATCGTGATCACCGAAGCAACTCCGATAATAATCCCGAGCATTGTCAGAAAGCATCGCAGCTTATTGTTATTGAGTGCCTTCAGGGCTATTTTCAGTAGATTGAAGATGTTCATTTTCAGTCGTTTTCTTTGGGAAGTGATTCGTAGATTTCGCGTGCCGAAGCCGGATGCTCATTGTAGGTGTCGGCAGTGATCTTGCCATCGCGCAGAACAATGTTACGCGATGAATAAGCCGACAATTCCGGGTTGTGGGTTACGAAAATAATTGTTCGTCCGCGTGCATGAAGTTCCTGGAACAGAACAAGAATACTGAATGATGTTCGTGTGTCGAGGTTACCTGTCGCTTCATCGGCAAGGATTATCACCGGATCGTTGACGAGGGCGCGCGCGATAGCGACACGCTGCTGCTGTCCACCCGACATCTGGTTACTCTTGTGGTAGAGACGAGAGTGAAGTCCTACTGCTTCAAGGGCTTCTATTGCCCGTTTACGCCGCTCTTTGGTGTTTACATTCGGATTGTAAAGCAGCGGTAGTTCGACATTTTCTACTGCGGTGGTTTTCGGTAGCAGATTATAGTTCTGGAATACGAATCCGATTTTGCGGTTGCGGGTTACGGCCCGCTGGTTCTTGCTCATTGACTGAACCGATATGCCGTCGAGCTGATACTCTCCCGAGGTGGGGGTATCGAGGCATCCGAGCAGGTTCAGCAGTGTTGATTTTCCTGAACCTGAGGTACCCATGATTGTGACGAACTCACCTTCGCGGATTGTAAACGAAACACCGCGGAGGGCTTTCACTTTTTCACCGCCGACAATAAATTCGCGTCTCAGATTTTCTACTTTGATTATTTCTTTACCTGTTGACATATAGCGGTTTATTTTTTCTTGTTCCGGCTCGGTGGCTTAGGAGCGAACGGACTCTGAGCGGCTCCGCCGTTTTCTTTTCCGACCGAGAGGGTAGAGTAGTCAAGTGCCACCTCGGTACCTTCGGTAATACCATCGAGAATCTGCGTCTTGATACCGTTGGAAACACCAACCGTTACTATCCTGCGGTTGAGGGTTCCGTTTTCGAGAACCCAGACGGTATGCTGATTCTCGGCAAGCTGTGGCTCGGTTGCGGGCATGTTGACCGCGGGTAGATTCTTTTCGTTTTCGGCAGGTTCGCGTGGCTCGAAATGGAACGCCTGCATAGGTAGCAGAAGTGTGTTGAGTTCACGGGCGATGAAGATAGTGAGGTTGGCTGTGAGACCGGGTATCAGTTTATGATCGGGATTGGCGGCGCTCACCACTACTTCATAGGTTACGACGTTGCTTTCGGTAGTCGGATTAAGACGGACCTGGGTTACCTGGCCTTGAAAAACATCGTCGGGATAAGCGTCGACAGTGAATGTTACGGCCTGTCCTACTTTTACCTGACCTATGTCAGCTTCATCGACATCACCGATCACCTGCATGTTGTCGAGGTCGGCGATTGTGTATAGGTTGGCAACATTCATGCTCGATACGACTGTCTGACCAACTTCCACTTCGCGTGAAATAACGATTCCGTCGATAGGAGAGTAGATTTCGGCATAGTTCAGGTTCTTGGCAGCGCGAACGCGATCGGCAACCGCTTTGTTATAGGCCGCTTTCGACACGTCGAGGTCCTTTTTTGAAGTCTGGAACTCATAGTCGCTGATGAGCTGCTTGTCGTGGAGCTGTTTGTCGCGGTTGTAGTTGGTGAGATTATATTCGTAGGTCGATTTTGCCGACTCAACGTTTGCTTCGGCGCTGCGCAGATCGCTTTCAAGCATAGTTTTTTCAATTTCGGCTATTAATTCTCCTTTTTTTACAACCGAGTTATAGTCGGCGAAAAGTTTGTCGATGATTCCGGTAACCTGTGTACCTACATCGACCTGAGTGACCGATTCAACGGTTCCGGTAGCGGTGACCGCTTCGCTCAGATCGCCTTTTTCGGCCCGGCAGGTCTCAAGAACGGTCTGTGGCTTTTCGGAGCATGCCTGAAGAAGCATGATCAGAGCGAGTGTTGACAGTAGTTTGATATTTTTCATATTGACAGTATTAATGTATTCAATCAGTAAATCGTAACGTTAGCTGTGCGGTAGTATTCAATCATCTTTTTCCCAAGCATAGCCATGTATTTAGCCTGGAGTAGGGAATGACGGGCATCGACAAGATTGTTATGGGCGGTTCTGAGTTCGACAGGATTGACCAGACCGAGTTTGAACTGCTCGTTGGTGAGTTCGTTGGTAAGCTGCGCCGATTCGAGCTGACTTCCGGCGGCCGAGTATCGCGATTGTGCCGAACGGGTGTCGATGTACCAGTTTTCTACAATGCGTGCAAGCTCATTTTTTCTTGAATCGAGATCAAGTTCGGCATTGAGTTGCTGCACGCGTGCATTGGCGACTGCGGTTTTTGTTTTTTTGTTGTCGAAAACAGGAATTGAAAGTGTTATGCCGATATTTTCGTTCCATGCCTGTTTCAGGCCGTTTCCGAATGATCCGCCGGGCGCCATATATCCGGTTCCTACTCCGGCATTGAGCCGGATGTTGGGTCGGCGTCCCGCTTTCGCGATCGCTTCATCGATAGTGGCCTGTTCCGAATCAATTTCGAGACCTTTGAGCTGTAAATCATTAATGAGTGCCATGCGGTAACTTTCGGCTATCGGAGGTAGTTCACTCATGACTTGATCGGCGGTCCAGTCAACGGCCGATAATTCGATGTTGGAATCTATTCCGAGTTCAAGTATCTTTTTTAATTCCATCCTGCGGGCGTTGTAGGTTCCCTCAGCTTCGGTGAGCGAGTAGCGGTCCTGTTCGAGCTGTGACTGAATCTGTGCATAGTCGACACGTGAAATACGTCCTCTTTCCATTAGCTGACGTGCGCGGTCGGCCTGCTGTTCGCTCAGCGCAACAGCGTCTTTATAAATAGTTACCGATTCGCGGGCATATAGAATGTTGAGATACACCTGCAGCAGATCGGTTTTCACGGACCGCATTCCGTTGTCGGTTTCAAGTCTTGATTTCTCAACCTCGAGATTATTGCGCTTTATATTGTTTTCACGCTGTCCGCCGTCCCAAACGGTCCATCCGACATTCAGTCCGTAGGAACTGTTATAGGAATTCTTTGTTCCATCATTCCACGGATAGTTGGAATAGGATTGGGAAGTAGCGAAATCGAGTGTAGGCTCCCATTTCGCTTTAGACTCTTCGAGATTATTGACCGAAGTCTGTTCGGCGAGCCGTGATTTTTTAATTGAGATATTGTTGACGAGTGCATATTCGACACAGTCATCGAATGTCCATGTAACATCGTCGGCTACGGCTGCCGAAGCCATAAGCAGGGAGAATAGTAAATATAGCTGTTTCATTGGCATGAAAGTTATTAATCGATAAAATCAGTGCAATATTAATAACTTGCGCGCGTATATGCAATATTTTTTCAATGAACACCTCTTTTCTGTCAACGAACAAGGATAGAAATCGCTATATTTTATATTGCTGTCAGATATAACTTCAGATATGGACGAAGTGGATTCTTGTAATGAAACGAGTACCAACTATCTTTGCACCATGAACCCGAAAAACAGACAGAATCGCTACATATCATTAATAATCAAAAAAAATTAAATCAAATGAAAGATATAGAAAAAGCGCGCAAGGTTGTATATGGGGCCATTTGCGGAGATATTATCGGGTCGGCCTATGAGTTCCACCCGATTAAAAATCCTGATTTCAGATTATTCACACCCTGGACGCGCTTCACCGACGATACGGTATGCACTGTGGCTTGCTGTGATGCGCATAACCGTGGGATACCCTACAAAGATGCTCTGTTATATTGGTGTAACCGTTACAATCGTGTGGGTTACGGGCCTATGTTCCGTAATTGGTTCCAGAATTATAACCCGCAACCGTATAACAGTTGGGGCAATGGTTCGGCGATGCGTGTCAGTCCCGATGGCGCGATTGCCACATCCTTAGAGGATGCTTCTGAATTGGCAACCGAACACGCGGCGATTACTCACAACCATCCTGAAGGGATAATCGGTGCAAAAGCTACGGCTACCGCTATCACATATCTTCTTGAAGGTGGTTCCAAAGAGGGATTGCGGGAAATGATCGAACGCAGCTATGGCTACGATCTTCATAGAACAATAAGTGAGATCCAACCTGATTATCAGTTTGAGGTGAGTTGCCAAAAAAGCGTACCGGAGAGTATAATATGTTTTCTTGAAAGTAATAGTTATGAGGACACTATACGTAAGGCGGTTGCAATGGGTGGTGATGCCGATACTATGGCGTGTATAGCCGGCGGAATAGCTGCTGCATATTATGGCGAAATACCGGCTAAAATATTAGGGGAGTGTCTTGAGATGTTACCCGATGATATGTATGACGTGATCGAAGAGTTTAATAATTCAATTAAATAATCAAATGAACGGTTTTAAGGTT
>CAZHHF010000149.1:0-5210 GCA_964531905.1 uncultured Bacteroides sp. | reverse complement strand
TACGACGGAGCCGACCCCGACGCTATCTGGGCCGTACGCTCGGCCGGTATCGACCCCGCAAACGGACGCGAACTCTTCATCAAGAAGGACGGATCCTACACCTACGACTATAACCCCGACGACGAAGTGATCGTTGGTAACGCCCGTGCAAAATTCGAAGGCAGCTTCGGTACCAACGTCAACTACAAAGGATTCTCACTCAGCATGTCGTTCAACTACAAATGGGGTGGAAAGGCATTCAACAGCGCTCTATATAATAAGGTGGAAAACATCTCCGGATCGCAGCTGAGCGTCAACCAGGACCGCCGAGCCCTCACCGACCGCTGGCAGAAACCCGGCGACCACGCCCAGTTCAAGGACATCGCAAGCTCTACAACCACTCCGATGTCATCGCGTTTCGTGCAGAAAAACAACTCATTGACACTCCAGTCGCTCAACATCAACTACGACTTCTATCAGGTCGCACACAAACTCCACGTTGAAGCACTCCGACTGTCATTCTACTGCAACGACCTCTTCTGGCTCACGACCATCAAGCAGGAACGCGGAACCGGTTATCCATTCGCCCGCAGTTACACACTTGGTCTCTCCTTCACCCTCTAAACATCCCGATTCATTATGAAACTACATAAATATATTGCTGCAACCGCCATCTGTGCAATCGGAGCCATGACCTCCGGATGCTCCGACTGGCTCGACTACACTCCTAAAGACAAACAGTCCTACGACCAGCAGTTCTCGACAGTTGCCGGATTCCACACATCGGTCAACGGAATCTACAATGCCATGACATCAGGAGACCTCTACGGTAACAACCTCTCATTCGGCATGATCGACATTCTCGCGCTCTGCTACAATATTCCCACCAGCAATGAGAAAACCTCCGAGCTGCTCCGCGCAAACTATGCCGGCGATTACGCAAGCTCGATGGTTTCTACAGTCTGGACTCAAGCCTACAACACTATACTAAACATCAACCTCGTGCTGCAGGCACTCGAAGAATACCCCGATGTTCTCACACCCGACGATGCACAGCTCATCCGAGCTGAAATGCTCGCACTCCGAGCCTACATCCACTTCGACCTCGTGAGAATGTTCGGTCCTATCTACAATGACGGACCCGACGAACCTTCAGTTCCCTTCGCCGACACCCCCGATGTCATTAAACGCGAACGACTTGCCACCACCGAGATCCTCACCGAGAAAATCCTCCCCGATCTCAACGAGGCGCAGTCAGTCCTCGCCGAAATCGACCCTGTTATCACCGATGGAGTCCGCAACTATGCCGGAGACTCAGGTAACTGGTGGTACTACCGTCAGCTCCGAATGAACTACTACGCCGTCACTCTACTCAAAGCACGTCTCTACCAGTGGATGAACGACGATGACAACGCCATCGCCGAGGCCATCAAGATTACTGACTCGGCCCGAGCCAACACAACCTTCCCCTGGGTTGAACCTAACCGACTCCTCTCCAACAACATCAACCCCGACCGTATGTTCTCCACCGAATGTCTTTTCGGCTTCTACAAGAACAACATCGAAACCATCTATCAGAACAACTTTACCGGAACGCTCGATCCCTCGATCGTGAAACAGCCCCGCAACGGATATGTCGGAACCCTGTTCCCCAACACGGCCGATTACCGCCGCCAGTCACAGTGGGCCGTATCAGCATCGGCCGGAGGCGCCGACTACGACTTCATAAAGTACAAGAGCTTCACGCCTGACAAGAATACACCCGAATTCTGGGCTTCATTCTACGGACTCATGCGCGTTAGCGAAGCATACTACATCGCCGCTGAATCCTACCTCAACAAGGGCGACAAAGTCAAAGCTCAGGAATACCTCAACAAAGTGAGGGTCGCACGCGGAATCACACCCATCGACACCGAATTTATGAACGACCAGATGGTCCGCAACGAAATCACATGGGAATACCTCAGGGAACTCCGGGGAGAAGGACAGATTTTCTTCCTTCACAAACGCCATAAACAGGTATTCGGAAGCGCCGACGGCGGTATCCCCGACTTTGATGGATCGGGACTCTGCATGGGCCAGGATACTCCCGAAGCAAAAGTTCGATATGAAATTCCCATCCCCGCAGGTGAAAAATATTAAAAACATCACGAATCATGAAACTGAACAATATATTTGTCTCTATTGCGGCACTCACAGCCATGACCCTCGCTACCTCATGCTCTCATGAGGAAATCGACCTTTACAGCGGATGTAAGGCCGGTATCTTCATCCGCGAGGAAGTCGGTACCGACGAATACGGTAACGTCATCAGCTACAAAACAGGCGACGACTCGTTCACCTTCACCAAATATGGAAGCGACGTCACCAAAGCTAACATGCAGTTTAATGTCAAGCTCATGGGAGAAGTAGCCGATTTCGACCGTCCCTACTCAGTAAGAATCGTTCCCGAAGAAACAACCGCTATCGAAGGGGTCGACTTCGACATCAGCTCCAACAAATTCTGCATCAAGGCCGGAGCCAACAGCGATGCCGTCACTGTTACATTCCTCCGCAACCCCAACCTTATCCAGAACCGCGTCAGGGTAACATTCGAGATCGTTCCCAATGAATATTTCGATACTCCGATCCTCGAATATAAAAGCTCAAGCAGCTGGAGTAGCGACGCACCAAGTGTGAGTGCAGTCCGTTACTACTTCGAGTTCGGCGAAAGCTACGTGAAACCCGACCGCTGGGATCTCGGTGCCGAATACTACGGCGCATGGACCGTTAATAAGTTCATCGAACTCAACACCGTCATGGGCTGGGTTGTCACCGACTGGGATTGGCAGAACTTCGGGGCTATCGGCGGAAAGATCGGCTACGGACGCCTGCCGTTCGCCGCTTCAACTCTCCAGCATCACCTTCAGGAAATGGCCGATGCCGGCACACCAGTTCTCGACGACGACGGATCGTTCATGCAGCTCGGAGCCTCCTATTTAGTCGATTATTCAGCCTACAAATGATTTAAACCGAACGCACAATGAATCTTAAAAATATATTCAAACCATGTCTCGCCGCCGGAGTGATCGCCATGTCGCTCACTTCGTGCTACGAAGACAAAGGAAACTACGATTACTCCGATGTTGAGCGTATCATGATCACATTCGGTCAGGACGAGGAAGGCTTCACGCTCCTCACGACCAATGTCGCCGCCATGCGCAACGCCGAAAACATCGAAATCAAGCCAACCGTGGTGTCTTCAATCGCCGGAGAAATCGACGAGACCAACACCGATTACGAATTCGGCTGCAAAATAAACTACCAGCCCACCAAAAGCGATCCCGCATGGTACGACATCGACTCGCTGCGTACTAAAGATGTGGAATTTTTCGCAAGCATTCCCGCCGGCGACTATAAGTTCTGGTACACCGTCAAGAACAAGAATACCGGAGTCACCCGCAGCGCTACCGGTAACGTAAAGATCATTATCACTACGCTCGAAGGATGGATGGTGGTCAGCAACAGCGGAGCCGACAACCGCTCACGTCTCGACATGATCTTTACCGACTCCCAGGGTGTGGAACGCGTTGCAACCGACCTCTTCGAAGAAGAATCGGCACCCGTCTACAACACCCGTAGCCTTGTGATGAACACATCGAAAACCCGATATACCGACCAGATTTTCCTTCTCAGCGAATCGGGAGGCTACAGCGTTGACAACACCTATCTGCAGCCGAAACCTATCAACAACATCAAGCTCCTCGACTTCATGAACCTCAACGCACCAGGTGAAGTTATCGCGTGGAGTGGAATCTACAACGGTTACGGCGGCGGAAACCAGAGCCGTGTCTGCGTCACCACCGAATATAACGCCTACGGAGTTCATGTGTTCGGAGCCAACTCCGGATTCGAATACCCGATGAACGCCGATGAAGTCGGCGGCGAACCCACCTACAAGGTAGCTCCGTTTATCGGAACCAGCCAGGATCGCCCCGGCAGTAGTAACTGCGCTCTCTTCTACGACACCACCAACAAGCGCTTCATGGGCTACGACTACTCGCTCGAAGGTGTACCCGCCCGTCTCCTTTTCACCCTCAACAACCCGTCGAACATGAAGTTCGATTTCAATACCGGAATGGAACTCATCGACATGCAGTCGACCAAGTTCTCCCAGGGACTCGTCTACTCGGTTCTTCAGGACAAGGCCGGACACCGCCATGTCTACGGTATCAACATGGCCGGAGAAAAAGTCAACAAATGCTTCATTCAGGAGTGTGCCTACGACAACATTACCGCTACCGACTTCGACACCGCTACCGGCTACGCCTTCCATTCCCAGTTCCCATTGATGTTCTACAGCAAGGATAACAAGATCTATGCTTATAATCTCGGTGTAAACATGCTCTTCAACATGATAACGCTCGACCCGTCTGAGACTATCACAAAGATCAAGTTCAACCTCTTCCAGTCCTACCCCACATGGCTCAGGGATCAGTCGCAGGAATTCTTGCAGCAGCAGTATAATCTCATTGTGGCATCCACTACCGGAGACCCCGACGGCGGTATCGTCCGTTTCTATCAGATCAAACTCACCGGCGAGATCGTCCTTATCAAGGAATTCAAAGGACTCGGCCACAATATTGTTGACGTAACCTATCGTGAACGCATTTAAAAAAGTAGGGACGCACGGCTCGTGCGTCCGCATGTAACACAACTGATATCAACCAGATAAACGTACGCGCGAACCGTGCGTCCCTACAACTAATAAAAACATCTAATTCACTATTATATTAACCAATTAATTATTTCATTATCTATGAAAAAATTTTACCTCAGAGCCGCCGGTTCACTCGTCATGGCATCGATCGCCATGAATGTTGCCGCGCAGCAGCTCTCCAATCCGGGGTTTGAGAATGACTGGGAAATTCAAGTTCCCTACCTGAGCTACCGCGATAACATCAAGAACGACTGGGATCAGACCGTAGGTTACACAGTTGATGCGAGAACCCAAGCTGCCACCAAAGGTCAGCTCATCGCTCCTGCCGGATGGTTCATCTCCAACAGCACCGGTATGTGTCTGACTGTTGGAACATCAAAAACACTGGATAACCCCATTAAGGTTGGTAATCGCGTTGAAGGTCGTAACGGTGCCGGCTATGCAGTTGAGCTTACCGATACAAAAGCTCCGGCCGTCTACGAAATCGATGACCTCTACTTCCCCGCTTACATATCACTCGGAACCACATGGT
>CAZHHF010000148.1:0-5220 GCA_964531905.1 uncultured Bacteroides sp. | reverse complement strand
GATGCGATAGATGCCCTTGTTGTGGCGAAACAAAACCCTGGGATAAGTATATGCAAGAAGGGATTATGAATAAAGGCATTTTGAAAGGTGTTATCAACAAAACGTGGGTTAAAGGCATATTCCATATGCGAAATATGAAATGCGATTGCTATAGATGCGAATCATGTGGAGCCGAATGGGAAAGCGAGCCCTATCAGTGGGCGTAAGAGGTGGTGCAAAAATATGGAAAAGATTTCGTGCCCTGAGAACATGCAAAGATACACGTTCGGAGATATCTTGTGGTATACTTCGCCACAAGACCCTGCTCGGCGAACGCTCTGTGTGTTCGTTAGAGATGACTATGGGAAGGCTGTTGTGTTCTTCCAATACGCTGAATGGGCCGCACGAGTAAATTACAAGTGTCTGTCGAAGGAGGATGAGACATGAAGACAATCCAAATTGGGAGCAGGTTTGAAATTTACAACGACGACCTGAAGACTCATGACCTCCTGCCACCTCAGACCTATGTGGTGCGGTTTGCCAAAATGACCGGATTCTACCTGGAGCTGCACGCCCCGCTGGAGGTTGACGAGAAAGTTTATGGCGTCCACCAGCAGAAAGTGGACAAGGTACTCAACGCCTTTGGCCAGTTTAGCCGCAACCTGGGTGTGATTCTCAGTGGCAAGAAGGGTATCGGTAAGTCTATCTTTGCCCGGATGCTTGGTATCAAGGCCATTGAGCAGGGGATTCCGGTCATCATCGTCGAGCAGTACATTCCAGGCATCGCTTCCTACATAGAATCCATCGAGCAGGAGGTTATGGTTCTCTTTGACGAGTTCGATAAGACATTCGGAAATGTCAAGGCCAGCGAGAACGAGCCCAACCCGCAGACCAGCCTGTTGAGCCTGTTTGATGGGGTCGCCGCTGGTAAGAAACTGTTTGTCGTTACCTGTAATGAACTTTTCCAGCTTAATGACTATCTCATTAACCGCCCTGGCCGGTTCCACTATCACTTTCGGTTTGAATACCCCAGCGATGCGGAGATTCGGGAATACCTTAGCGACAAGCTGGATGAGAGGTATTGGCCGGAGATTGATGCGGTCATTGCGTTCTCCCGCCGAGTCGATTTGAACTACGACTGTTTGCGTTCGATTGCCTTTGAGCTGTCTACCGGGGCTTCCTTTGCTGAGGCCATCAAAGATATGAACATCGTGAATATCAATCGAGTAGAGTATGACCTTGCACTCCATTTCGAGAATCGAACGGTGCTTATCGAGCGTCGCTATGAGATGGATATGTTTGGTCAGGACGCACCGGAGAGTGTCTGGCTCAAGAACTCTCGCGGCGATTACATTGCCAGGGTCACCTTCACTCCCACCGAGTGTGTATACGATACTTCTCGTAACTGCATCTCACTTAGCGGTGAGGACTTGAAGGTTGAGTATGACAATGACGACGACTACAAGGATGAAGTAGCTGAGCTCAAGAATACAAAGCCTTTATATCTTTCTATCACACGAGCTCGCAGTAAGGACATCCACTTTGCAGTATGATGGTTATGCGGTGGCGGAATAGACATCCTACGTTCCTACGCAGGGTGAAAAGCTGTGGCCGGGATATTTGTCCTGGCGCAGAAGAGTAGACGCGAGTGGTTCAGGCGTGAGAACCGCCCGGAGTGTGTACAAACGAAGGGCAAAAGACGCTATCCAAGGTGCAAATCCTTGGTCGCACAACGATTAGAATGGAGAGGATATGTTTCGCGTAATTATTGCAGGCGGTCGAGATTTTAAGGACTACAACCTGCTTACAAAGACAATGGACCATCTTTTGTCCAATATCCAGGACGATATCATAGTGGTTTGCGGCAAAGCACGAGGTGCCGACACGCTCGGAGAGCGGTACGCTAAAGAATATGGGTACTCTGTGCAATATTTTCCTGCCAACTGGAATAGGTACGGTAAAGCCGCCGGGTATCTCCGCAACACGAAAATGGCTAAGAACGCCGATGCTCTGGTCGCATTTTGGGATGGGGCAAGTTTGGGTACGCGGCACATGATTGAGACCGCAAAGGCGCATGGCTTAAAAGTGCGCATAAAGCCTTATGGCAAAGGGTGTGAAATAAGGCGATAGCAAATCAGCCTGTTTGTATAACGGGTTTTGGAGGTGTATAATATGGGCAGAAAGATATACCAAGTCCTTGTTGGCACACCGGCTGTGTTTGAGAAGAATAGATACCACTACAGTGATTTGAAGAAGATTGAGGATGCCGAGATTTACTGGGGCAATGGGGTGATTGCGGTTGTAGCTTCCAAGGAATGGAGCGATTATCTGGGTGGAAGGACCGAGACACCTCCAGAGTCTCAGGGGAACAATACGCCGTTTGATTTCAACGAGCAGGAACTTATGCAGTTTCTTGGATTGGAGGTGCGGATATGAACCGAATTGAACGAAGGCGTCTATCAAAAGCTGGGCAAACACGTCAATTTTTGGATGACCTCAGCAAGATTGCGGAAATCAAGAAAGCAATGAAAGACCTGGTGCTTCAACCTGGCGACAAAGTACGGCTTAATATGGAGACAATCACCAGTGCTAAGGGGTACGACAAAAAGCTCCCCGCATATAAGGCATTCTGCGAAAACAACGCTGGACGGGTTTTTACCGTGGAGTATGTTGACGGGATGCACCCGAGCGTGGTTTGCCTTGCTGAAGATGAGTCGAGCCCAAAGTGGTTGTTTTGGACCGGCGATTTGAAAGCAGTATAAAACCACAGTTTGTTAATCCGACCGGCTTATATAGAAACCAATAACTCGATTTGCGCTGCCTTAGTGATACATATCATGTATTCAATAGGAAGGGTGCGATATTATGCCACACGGACAAGACAAGCAAGACCAGATTAGGGCAGCGTATGAGAATCGAGTAGACGTAGAGTACATTCCACCAACAATTTTTCAGAGTGATGACAAAGAAAGCAATGAACCGCTCCGAGTTGCCCCATACTGTCGAGTAAGCACATCGTCAGAAGACCAACGGGCAAGCTATGAGACACAGATACAGGCATATAAAGAGCTTGTGGCGAAGCACGATGATTGGGTCTTAGTTGACATATACGCAGATGAAGGGATTTCTGGTACATCACTTAGGAATAGAAAGAATTTCTTGCGGATGATTGAAGATTGCAAGGCAGGCAAGATTGATATGATAATTACGAAGAACATATCAAGATTCGCCAGAAATGTGGTGGATTGTGTTCTTACGGCGAGGTCATTGAAAAGCCTCACGCCTCCGGTTGCAGTTTTCTTTGAAGACGTAGGCATCAACACGCTCACACAGACGGGAGAACTTCTGTTGGTTGTATTGGCTGCGATTGCTCAAGGAGAATCTGAAGCCAAATCGGCCAGTGTCAAGTGGGGGTTCCAGAAAAGATTTGAAGCTGGGCTCCCCAAAATTTCCCCGCTTTACGGATTTTGCAAAAGTGGGAGACACCTTACAATAAATAGAACAGAAGCAGAAATAGTAAAGTTTATATACCAGATGTTCATTGATGGAAACTCAATTCCTGAAATATGTGGAATATTGAACTCTCAAAACATTCCATCGCCCAAAGAAAAAGATTGGCGCTATTCGACAGTGCGTAATATCTTGACGAACGAAAAATACTGCGGAGATGTTATCATGCAAAAGTCGATATGTATTGATTTGTTTTCGCATAAGTCCATCCGCAATGATGGAAGGGCGGCTATGTACCGTCTTAAAGGTCATCATGAGGCGATTATCAGTAAGCAAGATTGGCTTATGGTGCAAGAACAGCTTGCCTCAGCATCCCCAGAAAGTTATGATTGGGATACGTTGGCAGAAGAATGTAATGAGGATGGAAACTTGTCAGGTTTTGTTGTCATCAAAAACTGTATAAAGGAGGAACGTCAATGAGCATTTTGGACAACTTTGAAGTTTTTGAGGTAAGCAGGACATTCAGTGTTGCAGAGGTCAACGTGCTGAAGAACAAGATTTCATTCAATGTCGCTGCAGCATCTGAGCTTGGATATCCCGCATTTGTCAGAGTCTTTATCAGTAGAGATAAAACGCAAATCGCACTTCAGCCTTGCGAAAAATTAACTCCGAATGCCATGAAGTTTTTCACGGCGGAAATTGCTGCAAAGAAGAAGTGCCGAACAATTAGCGTTGGGAACAAAGCGTTGGCCACACTCATCAAATCAGGAATGGGGTGGGATATGTCTAAGGTAATCCATGCGCCAGGTGTTCGCTTTGCAGATGACAATGTTATCATTTTTGACTTGAAGCAGGCTTATGAAAAAAGAAAAGAATCAGCAGACGAAACAGGTTTATGTGTAATTCCCCAAATTGCACATCCGTTCTTTACTATCCCATCACAGTATTTTCAAGACAATCAAGATGTTATAATCGAGACAACAGGCATGGTTTTGCCAGCTTGAAAAATGTAAAGGAGTGAGGTCGTGACAATCGAACAAATCAAAGAGATGGTGAATGGCCAAGAGTACGAGTTCCTCAGAACCAATCCACATCTTAACAGCAGAATCATTTTCCTAACACTGGGCGGCAGCTATTCTTATGGCACAAATGTGGAGACTTCCGATGTTGATGTCCGTGGGTGCGCCCTAAACAGTCCATCCGATTTGCTTGGCCTTACTAACTTCGAGCAGGTTGTAAATACACAGACCGACACCACAGTTTATTCATTCAACAAGCTCATCACGCTGCTTCTCAACTGTAATCCAAACACCATCGAAATGTTGGGCTGCAAGCCAGAGCATTATTTCCTACTCACGGACACGGGCCGGGAAATGATTGAGAACAGAAAGCTGTTCATGTCTCGTAGGGCTGTTCATTCCTTTGGAGGATATGCCACACAGCAGCTTAGGCGACTGGAGAACGCTCTGGCCAGAGACAAAATGTCACAGGGACGGCGTGAAGAGCATATCCGCAACTCCATGGAGAGTGCTTTGCGCTCATTCAAAGACCGTTACACTGAGTTCGACAAGGGAAGTTTCATACTCTACACGGATGAAAGCCCAAGGGATGATTTGGACCGTGAGATTTTTGCTAATATCTGTCTGAAAAAATTCCCAGCCAGAGAGTTTAACAGCATGATTAACGACCTGACCAATGTACTTAGTAACTATGAAAAACTGAACCATAGAAATAACAAGAAAGATGACAATCATCTCAATAAGCACGCCATGCACCTTATCCGCCTATACC
>CAZHHF010000147.1:0-5257 GCA_964531905.1 uncultured Bacteroides sp. | reverse complement strand
TTGAGCCGAGCGACACGATGAGACCGACGAATACCGATATTCCCTGGAATATGCACGACTTGGAGCCGGGCAGGTAGGGGTAGATCATGGCTATCATGAAGGCATAGAGCAGAAAGCGCACGATATTGAAAGTCGGTTCGGCCCAATCGGGGTAGAAACCGCTGATTTTCAACTTCTCGTTCTCAATCTCGGTGGCTATGTAGCGAAGGCCCTTTATGAGGTATTTGATGCAGAACCAGATGACGAGGATGATGAAGAGGTTGGGCACGTAGTCGGCCACTGACCTGAGCACCATCTTGACGGGTTCGAGTATATAGAAAAGTATGGTCAGGGCGAGTTTCTCGGTCTGGGGGAAGATGGCGAAGAGTATCGGGACGCTGAATGTGAGCTGAATGAGCAGGACAATATAGCGCAGAATGTTGCTGAAGAATATCATGATGCGGCACAGCTGGCGCTTGTTGAGCAGCTCATAGTCGCGCACGATGACGGGCTTGAGGCGATGCTGCTTGAGGCGTAAGATGTATCGGCGCAGTTTGCGGAACAGGTAGTTGGTGAACTTGAACAGCAGGTACTGGACTGCAATCACCAGGATGAACATGAAGGCGCGCGTGGCAAACTCTTTGACCGAGTGCACCTTCTTCATGTCGGCAATCTTGGCCGAGAGGATGGGGATGTAGCGCTCGGCGAGATCTATGCGGCGCGTGTCGTTCCACAGGGCGTCATAATCTGAGAGAGTGACAATCACTTTGTCACCATACATTATATATGTGTAGCCGTCGGTGTCAAGAGCATAGACCGAATCGGTGGCCGAATGGCGGCTCGTCTTGATCTTGAGGAGTGCGTCGGTTACCATCTCGGCGCGGTCCTGAGGGGTGTAGCCGCCACGGTTGGCATAGAGCGAGAACAGTGTGTCGCCATCAAGAGTGACAGGCACACCGGGAGTGACGGAGCGCAGCGAGTCGATGTGGTGACGCATGCGGGCGTGTCTCAACGAATCGGTCAAGAGTGACTCCTGGCGATTGCCGTCGAGTTCGGCACGGAGTTCGAGTTCGGTGAGGCGCATTTGCTCAATCCGTGCTTCCATCTCCTTGATTAAGACCGAGTCGGGCCGCAGACGAGCCCCCTCATCTGATGTCGAGGCTGTGTCATTATCTGATTGGCCCAACGCAGTGAGTATCAGATGCTCGGCCTTTTCTATCAGCTGAGCATCAGCGTGCTGACTGCACGTCAAAATTCCAAAAATTGCCAGAATACAAATTGCGATCTGCTTCATTGCCTGTTTCAAGATATCTTGTGATACAATATATTGACGATTGACCGCGACTTAGACACTAAATGCCAATCTCAACCCTTTATACCACAAATATAGCAGAAAACTTCCGTAATATAAAATACCCCGACACCCCAACCAGACTACAAAGTAGAAACTAAATGTAAAAATGATGGCATGTATAGTAAATGTTTAAAATGTTTTTGCTAATTTTGCATAGCATAAAAGTCTCTTGAATATAAACTAAAGGATTGTAGACAAAGAGATTAAATCAATAGTTCTTGAATGGCTTCACTCAAGATCCAAAGCGGGTTAAACACCCCAACTTTAACCAATCATTATGCAACTGCCTAAGTAATAGTTTGTTATTGTCTTAAGCGGGATTAGTTCTATTTGCTTTAACAAATCTTTTTGTTTTTGAGAGTTAGATATAATAATACTAACTTTGTGTAGTTCGGTTTTATGAATTTGTGCATAATGTATGGTGGTATTGTAATATAGAGCTTTAATGTGAAATTGTAGCGGCTGATAGATATATGAAAATAGCGGTAGCAGGCACAGGATATGTGGGACTAAGTATCGCCACTCTTCTTGCTCAACATAATGAAGTTGTAGCAGTAGATGTTATTCCTGAAAAAGTAGAGAAAATCAACAACAGGGTTTCGCCAATTCAAGATGAATATATAGAGAGATATTTGTCAGAAAAAGATTTGAACCTGACGGCTACATTAGACGGTGTTTCAGCATATAAAGATGCTGATTTCGTTGTGATTTCTGCTCCTACAAATTATGATCCGGTCAAGAACTATTTTGATACTCATTGTATAGAGGATGTTATTGATTTGGTATTGAGTGTCAATCCCAATGCCATAATGGTTATTAAATCAACTATTCCGGTAGGGTATTGCCGCAGCTTATATGTAAAATATGCATCCAAAGGTGTCAAACGGTTCAACTTGCTATTCTTTCCTGAATTTTTAAGAGAAAGCAAAGCTCTATATGACAATTTATATCCATCAAGAATTATTGCAGGAGTACCTAAGATTATAGATAAACCTGAATTCTCATTAGAGAACGATGCCATACTGGCTGTTACAGATATCAAGCAAATTGTCCAGGCAGCGCACGTGTTTGTCTCACTGCTTAAACAAGGAGCAATTAAGGAAAACATACCTACCATTTATATGGGAATGAAGGAGGCTGAAGCGGTCAAACTCTTTGCCAACACATACTTAGCTTTAAGAGTGAGCTATTTTAACGAGTTGGATACCTATGCTGAGGTTAAAGGACTTGACTCAAGAGCCATTATAGAAGGTATTGGTCTTGACCCACGCATCGGCACCCATTATAACAATCCGTCGTTTGGTTATGGCGGTTACTGTCTACCTAAAGATACCAAGCAACTTCTGGCTAACTATTCAGACGTCCCTCAGAACATGATGTCGGCAATAGTCGAGAGTAACCGTACACGAAAAGACTTCATTGCAGATCAAGTGCTTCGCATGGCCGGTTATTATGATTACCCTTCATTGATTACAGGTGAGAAAGGGCATGAAAAAAATTGCATAATTGGAGTCTATCGTCTCACCATGAAGAGTAGCTCTGACAATTTTAGACAGTCTTCAATCCAGGGTGTAATGAAGCGTATTAAGGCCAAAGGAGCTACAGTGATAATTTATGAACCAACATTAGAAAACGGTGATAGATTCTTTGGCAGTGAAGTTGTCAACGACCTTGAACGATTCAAGAAGCTCAGTGCCGCAATCCTGGCCAATCGTACCAGCAACGAATTAGAAGACGTAAAAGAAAAGGTCTACACCCGTGACCTCTTCTCCCGCGATTGAACCTATAGTCCACAAACTGGTATACAAGCCTTATATTAGGCGGTTTTGTAATTGAACAAAGAACGAACTTTATTGAGTATAGACTGATCTATATCACGAATTTTGCGCTCATAATTTGTTTTAGCGCATAGTTGAAGAGTTATTGCACAATGGAACAGTCGAATAATAAACGAGTTGCTAAAAACACCATTGCTTTAGCATTAAGAATGGTACTTGCCACTGTCGTTGGATTGTACACTTCTCGAATCGTACTTCAAGCCCTTGGCGTAGATGATTATGGAATATATGGTGTGATTGGCGGTGTTGTGGGCATGGCTTCATTTCTTAATTCATCAATGGCAGGAGCGACATCGCGCTTCATAACATTTGAATTAGGAACAGGTAATCAGACGAATTTAAAGAAAATCTTTTCCAATGCATTTATTATACATTTAGTCATAGCATTAGTGGTTGCCATATTGGCCGAAACTATTGGCTTATGGTTTGTTAATAACAGAATGAACTTTCCCGCAGACAGGATGTTTGCGGTCAATGTGTTATATCAGTTTACAATCCTCTCGATGGTTGTAAACTTCACACAGATACCTTATTCGGCAGACATCATTGCTCATGAAAGGATGAGCATATATGCATATTTTGAGATTATCAATGTGATTCTTAAATTAGGAATAGTTTATCTACTTCTAATTGTAAATACTGATAGATTAATTCTTTATGCAGCATTAACGCTTTGTGTGTCTATTATTTCTGCATTGATCTATAGGATTTATTGTATGAGACATTTTTCTGAAGCAAGGATTCAATTCAGACTTGATAAAGCTGTATTGAAAGAAATGCTACTCTTTTCTGGCTATGACTTGTATGGAAATATGTGTGTAGTAGCAAAAAATCAGGGACAGCCAATCATTATTAATATGTTTTTTGGAGTCGTAGCAAACGCCGGAGCCACCATCGCAACAACAATAAACGGGACCGTCAAGGGATTTACATCATAACTTTTACATGCATACAGGCCACAAATAATCAAGCAATATTCAATTAATGATATTGAACGCATGCAATATTCCATGACGTTATCAGCTCAAACCTCATTATTGATATATGGAGCTATCTCAATACCATTGATAATAGAGGCTCCGTCAGTTTTGCAATTATGGTTAGGGCAGATTCCTGAATATTCAGTAACCTTCCTAAGGCTACTTCTTATTTCATTATTTTTTGACAATATTAATCTTACAAACAACACTGCAATACATGCGACGGGTGACATTCGATACATTTCATTTATAAGCGGTTCATTTTTTCTATTAAGTCCGATAATTTCATGGATCTTACTTAAGCATGTCATATATTCTGCCGATGTGATTTACTATGTGGATATAGCGTTATATATAATAATTAGTACCTTAAGCTGTATCTTTGTCAAGAAGCAGATAAGTGGTTTTAAGTTATGTAGTTATGCTGTGAGATTGTTAAGGTCTCTTGTTTGTGCTATTGTATCTTTAGTTAGTGTGGGTTTTATATCATATATATTAACTAAAAGTCTGCCTGATGATAGTCTGCATAAATTTCTCATCATAGGTATAATCACGTTGATAAATATGCTCGTATTAACTGGGTTAAATCTGCTAATTGCATATAGTAAAACCGAACGACACAATCTGCTAAACATTGCAAAAAGCAAATACAAATCATTAAGAGATGCCCTGATACATAATAAGCATTGAGTGTATTTTTAATCCTCTTATTTAGATAAAATTGTATGTCGTTATGAGATTCAAAGACGCAATTAAATATTATTATAACCACTTTGGCTTAATAGAAATGATAAGGCTTGTGGTCATACCAAGGGTTTGTGGTAGATTGATGGGAGGGGGGAATACGCTGTATAAAAGGAACTTAGATTGGTTTGTGAGAACGAATTTTATAGAGATAATCGATCGATATCGGAATGAACCACTGTATCAAAACACTGGCGAAGTAATATCAGAAAATGTGTTTACTTTTTGGTGGCAGGGGTTTGATGAATTACCTGAGGTGGTAAAATTGTGTAATGATTCGTTGATAAATAATTTGAATGCATTAAATGTAGTGATGAGTGATAAAAAGATCATTACGAAATATATTGAAATGTCGGATTATA
>CAZHHF010000146.1:0-5376 GCA_964531905.1 uncultured Bacteroides sp. | reverse complement strand
GCAATTTCGTTGACCGTATATTCGAAAATCCTTCGTTATATACCGGCTTCGAGAATCTAATGGGAGTATATGGCTTCACTTTACAACTGTACTGTGACTTTTCCGGCTATTCCGATATGGCGATAGGCATCGCATTGCTATTGGGATTCAGATTTAAAGATAACTTCAACAGTCCGTTCAAATCGCAGAGTCCTACGGAATTCTGGCGCCGATGGCACATCTCACTGTCGACTTGGCTACGTGATTATCTATATATTCCAATGGGTGGTAGCCGCACAACCAAAGCGAAATCACACAGAAATCTTGTGACAACAATGGTTCTTGGCGGACTATGGCATGGAGCATCATGGATGTATGTGATCTGGGGAGCCTGGAATGGAATCCTTCTTGTTCTTCATAAAATATATAAAGGTATATTCCATATAGGAAAAGACGACAAGCCAGGTATGCTTCGTCGAATTTTCAACATATTCGTCACATTCAATCTAATGGCGTTCGGCTTCATGTTCTTCCGTTCTGAATCTATGGAAAAGGTGGGGGAGATGAGCCATCAGATACTGTTTGATTTTCATCCCGAAGTATGGCGACAATTCACCGAAGGATATTTCCTTATCGTAGTGACCATCATAGTAGGCTTCCTTCTCCATTTCTCTCCGAGTTCGTGGACACAAAAATTAAAGGAGCATTTTTCTTATATGCCCCTTGTTGTCCAGGCTGTAATATTGGCGATTGTACTTTTCTTAATCATTCAGGTACGTCAGAGCGATCTCGTTCCCTTTATTTATCTGCAATATTAAAAATCGACTAATAATTCGATATTACCGGTGGCAAGCGATTTCTGCACATCGATGATCCGCTGGTTTGATGATCCGCGGAAACGGAGCGATGTGTCGCGCAATTCATTGACAAATCGGCCATCGACAATTACATCAACATATTGAAGTATTTTCGATAATTGCTCTGATTTTACAATTTCTTCGTAAGTATAGCCTGTATAGCACCATATATTTTTTCCAAGTAACCGTACTCTTTCGGCTAATTGAAATAATGCATCAACCTGAAACAGAGGATCACCGCCCGAGAAAGTGACATCAAAGTCATTCTCGATAATGTGTTCCACAATCGCTTCTATATCCATATCGGAACCTGCTTTCTGATCCCATGACTCCGGATTATGACAATTATAGCACCGGTGGCTGCATCCGGCAAAGTATATAGTAGTACGAAGCCCCGGTCCGTCGACCGAGGTTCCGTCTACAATTTCAATTACCCTTATAGAACTCATTTATGAACTATACGATCATGCAGTTCAGCAAGCTTAGCTTTATTCCATCGGTCGGTTGTGCCGACTAAATAACCGGTGATACGCTGAAGTTTATCAATATTTTCACTTCCGCATTTAGGACATTTATCAAGAGACTCCGACGCATCTTCATATCCGCATGTCATGCATCTGTTCCTGTTATGGTTAACCGAGCAATAGCCTATGTTATGACGATGCATCAGATCTACAATATCACTGATTGCTTTTGGATTATGAGTAGCATCACCATCAATTTCCACGTAGAAGATATGGCCTCCGCGAGTCAGATCATGATATGGGGCCTCTACTATTGCTTTATGACGTGGTGAACAATGATAGTAAACCGGAACGTGATTTGAGTTTGTATAATATATCTTATCGGTAATACCGGGAATTATTCCGAAAGCCGCACGATCTTTTACAGTAAATTTACCCGAAAGTCCTTCGGCAGGAGTTGCAAGTATTGAGAAGTTATGACTGTAACGATCGGAAAATTCCAGCGCTTTGTCGCGCATGTGGGAAACTATCTTCAGTCCGAGTTCCTGCGAAACCGCATCCTCACCATGATGTTTTCCTGTAAGAGCGACGAGACACTCGGCCAGTCCGATGAATCCGATTCCTAAAGTACCTTGATTGATCACACTTTCGATTGTGTCATCAGGTGCCAGATTCTCTCCACCGTTCCATAGCTTTGACATCAGTAACGGGAATTGCTTTGCGAGAGCAGTTTTCTGAAATTCAAAACGGTCACACAACTGACGTGCCGTTATTTCAAGAACGTTATCAAGCTTGTTGAAGAAAGCACGAATTCTCTCGTCTCTATCAACGTATGCCATACATTCGATGGCAAGCCTTACGATATTGATGGTAGTGAAACTGAGATTACCACGACCGATAGAAGTCTTTTCGCCATAACGGTTTTCAAATACTCGCGTACGGCATCCCATTGTCGCCACTTCATACTGATAACGTTTCGGATCGCTTGCATTCCATTTATCATGATGGTTGAAAGTTGCGTCGAGATTTACGAAATTAGGGAAAAATCGACGAGCTGTCACACGGCAAGCCTCTTTATAAAGATCATAATTACGGTCATCGGGATTATAATTCACACCTTCTTTAACCTTCCATATCTGAATAGGGAAGATGGCGGTAGCACCATTACCTACACCCCGATATGTGGTTTCAAGCAATTCTCTGATCACACAACGACCTTCGGCCGAGGTATCAGTGCCATAATTAATTGAGCTGAATACGACCTGATTACCACCGCGTGAATGAATCGAGTTCATGTTATGAACAAATGCTTCCATCGATTGGTGGACGCGCGAAACAGTACGGTTAATGGCATGCTGAAGATGACGTTCATCACCATCGAGTCCATCGAGCGGACGTTTGATAAAATCATCAATCTCTATATTATATAGGTGGCTGAGATCTTTATTTACAAGAAGTTCAATATTCTTCACCTCTTCAATAAATGAAGAGCGTACATAGGGTGCAAGATAGAAATCAAATGCCGGAATTGCCTGTCCACCATGCATTTCGTTCTGAGCAGTCTCAAGTGAGATGCATCCGATCACACTTGCGGTTTCAATTCGCTTGGCAGGACGTGATTCACCATGACCGGCAACGAAACCACCTTCCAGAATACGATCAAGAGGATGCTGAACGCATGTCAGACTCTTTGTAGGGTAATAATCTTTGTCATGAATATGGATATATCCTAAACGAACAGCTTCTTTAGCTTCATCTGAAAGGAGATAATCATCAACAAACGGCTTTGTTGTCTCACTGGCAAACTTCATCATCATACCGGCAGGAGAATCCGTATTCATGTTTGCATTCTCACGTGTTACATCATTGTTTTTAGCCTCGATGATCTCTACGAACATATCGCGTGTCTTTGCTTTGCGGGCGATATTTCGCTTATCACGATAGGCTATATACCGCTTCGCAACCTCTTTTCTCGGACTCTTCATCAATTCATATTCGACGCGGTCCTGAATTTCTTCGACAGTCATCTGTTCTTTGCCGGTAACACCGATTCGGTCAGCAATCTTTGATATTAACGATTCATCTTCACCAACCGGAGTCTGAAGCATAGCTTTTCGTATGGCTGCTTTAATTTTTTCCTCATTGTAACCAACGATTCGGCCATCACGTTTAACAACTGTCTGTATCATTTTAATTTTGTGTGTAGATTATTTAAATTGGTGACACAAAGTAATACAGAATATTTCTATTTGGCAAATAAATTTACTCCAAGAATTGTTAAATGTATTATATTTTGGAAAACTTTCTGCAATTATTAAAAATACAAATAGCTGAATATCAGCGCTATAATATTTAGTTTTGGAAAACTTTATTTAGAATATACAGGTTACAAATGTTTCAATTCTAAATCTCTGAACAGATTGTCGCGATCAATTTCTTTTATTCCTGAGTTGTTTAGACTTACCGCAATATTTCTATCGGTAAGGAATAAAAGTTTGGGAGAACGATAATTTTCCGACACTACCGATTCAGTTCTGTCAAGATAATCCGATTCAATTCCCGCCATATCAAGAAGAGTATGGAATATCGCTACCGAAGGACTGACAACATCATTTAAATTACCATTCATCGCCTTTTTCAAATCGGGAAACATAGTATCGAATTCATTCGATTGCCATATTATCATAGGTACACGAAGTTGATAGGAGGTAGGAACCGGTGAAGCATGTAAAAAACGCTCACGATAGTCATCAAATATATCTTCTCCGTGATCGGGAGCATATATCAATGCCGCAACGTTATCAAGACTGTCAAGCGTTTCGATAGATGAAGCGAGTACACTATCTACAAATCTAATCGAATTGTCAAATGCGTTGATCAGTTCATTTCTATGACCCACATTCGCATTGGAGATATTATCAGGTTTGAAGTAACTGAATGAATCAGGATAACGGTCCCTATAATTGAAGTGAGATCCATAAGTATGAAGCACGATCAGCTTTTTATTATGTGTACTATCGCTTACCGCATCACTTAGCAACTTCAATAATTCAGAGTCAAAAGGCTGCTGTTGCGCCGTATCGGGAAGATAGATCGTGGTATCGGCCTCGTTACTAAAAAACTCAGTATAAGATCTGTTCCTTTTCTGATTTGACAGGAACGCCGTATAAAATCCGGCCTCTTTAAAAGCTGTGATGAGACTTTTTCTATAATTGATAGAATCAAAATTCTCCGCTGTAAGATCCGACAGCATCAGAGGAACACTTTTATGAGTCGTATTAGATTGACTTATAGCCTTTTTGAATACTGCAATATCATCCCGCTCCGATAGCTTAGGATTAGTATCTCTTGAATAACCGCAGAGTTCCCAGTTGGCAGCGCGGGAAGTTTCACCTATAATGAGGACGTATGTTTCATTTAACTCCTGGTTACGCGATGAAACTGCATTGTAGGAGAATCCTGCCGATGTCTCAGGATAAGAAGACACCTGACCGGTTCTAACTACCGCGAGATAAAGATTTTTGAATATATTCACGGGATACAGATCATCGGTCGGCGAATATATCTTACCACACAACAGCATGGCAATAACCGATGTGATAAAAATGCCGGAAGAAATGGTGAGATATGGCCTCTGAATCCGGCGCGACAATCTCCATTTGCGCATAGATCCAATCACAGCCAATATAATCGGAGGCAGATACAGCACTAAGATTATACCGATTGCGACAAGTAGATTTCCAAGCAGTTCGTTTACCTCCGCAGCATTTGTCGTAACCACATTAAGAAACATATCCACTCCTATTATTGAACTGCCGTAAAGATATAGTAGTACAATCTGGAATCCGGCGAAACACATCATCGGTATCGACAAAAAGGTTAGGAGAGGAGTGCGACGCCATAGGGAGAAACAGACACTATAAAATGATAGCGGAACGATTATATTAAACAACTTCGCCCACCATGTCATCTGTTCGGTGAAATCGAGAGCTATATTCGGTATAATCAAAAGGATCGGCATCACTAATGCGATGATGTCGACAACTGTTACTGTGGTGTTATTAGAATGCTTCATT
>CAZHHF010000145.1:0-5607 GCA_964531905.1 uncultured Bacteroides sp. | reverse complement strand
AAAGCAGCCTTTATACAACTCGGCAATCTCATAATGGAAATCTCCGAAAACCATTTAGCTACAATGATCACCGGAGCCATCGATCACGTCGCTCTTGATGTAACCGATATCGACAATCTCTTTGAAGAAGTAAAGAAACTTGGAGTGAACATGCTCGACACCCAGGTAAATTACCTCCCGTTCTGGGAAAAAGGCGTTAAGTTCTTCACTATCACAGGTCCTAACAACGAAAAAATCGAATTTTGCGAACGGTTGAAATAATCCGTTGTTCTATTTTTCATAAGGTTTGTTAGAATGGTACTCTGATGCGCCGTTTTAACAAACCTATTTTATACGGAACATATATCCCAGAGTAATAGCTATCGAAATTCCTCGGGACGCACTGAACGTATCCTTCTTTGTAGCGCCGAAAACATTTCCTAATCCATAGTAAAACCGACCCTCGAGCATTAATGAATGGTTACGCCGTATAATACCCTCCATTCCCACGCCTGCACAGATTCCGTAATCAAACTTATTCTTGATCTCCATACTCATCTGTTGGGTCATACGATACGTTGATGGAAAATCGGGAACCGTCCGGGGATTCTCATAATCGAAATTACTCTCGATACTGCTTCCGAGCATATAACACACCTGTGGACCCAGATTGATGAAGCCCTTGAATTTACGACTACCGAAAAATATATGTGTCATAATCGGCATCTCTATATATGTCATAATTCTCGAATACTCAAGTGGAGCATCCTCGAAATCCTCTTTCCATCCGCGGCGCGTAAGATTGATCTCACCCAAAAGTCCTACGTGACGCTCCTCTGCATACCGGATAGCTACGCCGGCAGTCACATTCTGAAGCATCTTCTGCTTAACCTTCGGTGAGAACGACATGTTCGACAAAGTAGCTCCACCGTGAAAACCTACATGGACATGCGATTCATAATGAGTCTGTGACCGGCCGGATAACACCGTCAACATCAAAAACATCAAGAACAGACATTTTCTCATAGTCATTGTCTCCGATATTAAAATTGAACCTTAGTGGTGATCCCCCCGGGGAGAAAATCTATGAAATAAAGATTTTCATTGACCAAGCCCGGCTCTCCTTCCCCCGAAACAAGATTGAATCCGCTCTGAACGCCATCGTAATCCATCGAACTTGCGTGGAAATCGCCCTCATTATTTCGTAGAGATTTTATAAGGAACACAGCCGTATCATAACCTAAGAGTCCCTGACCGGGAGCAGCATCCATCATTTCAATGCCGTACATTGACTTATAATCATCATTCAGCTTCTCAGCCAGCGGAGATGAGGCAACCCCGAAGAAACGGCTATAAATAAGCGTATTGAGTGACTGAAGCATATCCAGTTGTTCATTCCTGAACATTATCCATTCCGGATAACCGAACAGCACTATATTAGACGGATTGGAAACCGAATTTTTGAAATTTTTCAAAGCCGGAGCAAATTTATTGAACTCTAAACGCGAACCGGTGACAGGAACAAATACATAAGCCGAATCACTCATATTGAGGTCCTCCAGATTATCCTGACCGAGGAAATTCCGGTATGCGATCTCCTTGTATTGTATGTTGTCGGCATCAAGCCGTTCCTTCAGCTTCGCTACAAATTCAGCCTTGTCGGCAGCCCCGTCTATACGCGAGATAAATACCGGAGTGAATCCTTTGTAACGATTTCCCACAAAATAATCTATTGCTTTGTCGTACATTCGTCCGTGAGGAATATTCGCCTGAATGACCTTACTGTCGGTTTTATAACACGTATCCTTTATAGCAAACATATTCAGCACATAACCGCCATTCCTGTTGGCATGTTCAGCGATCATTGACAGCTGTGTTTCGTCTCCCGGACCGATATACACATCAATATCCTGCAACTCAGGTCTGCTGAGAACCGAAGCCAGCGTATCGTTCGATGCCGCGGTATCGAATGCATAGATCGTAATTGGATCACCATCATGGCTCAATGTCTCGGCACCCATCAGGAATCCCCTGTAAAATTCAGTCACAAGCTGCGTAGACTTCGACATCTCATTTTCGGAAAGCATGAAAGGCTGCAGAATCGCAATCTTAAGTGGCTCGGGAGCATCATAAACAGGCTCCGCAACCACAGAATCCGGCATAGACACATAATCGGCCGGAGCAACTGTGTGATCAGCTTCCGCTGCAACCGTTGGAGTCGCAGGAACATCGTTGTCAGGTCGATCAGTTGTCGTAGGCACTTCATTAATCCTTACCGGAACCGGAAGAGGTATGAGAATCTTCTTCCCTGCGGCGATCTTGTCGGGATTTAGTCCCGGATTTACCGCAAGAATATTATATACCGTAGTATTGAAATTCGCCGCGATTTTGGTTAATGTCTCACCTTTCTGAACCGTGTAGGACATTGTCTCACCGGTTTCGCTATTCTCGCCTGAGGGCGTGCTGTTCTTTGACTCTGCACGATCTAACGGTATCACCAGAGTCAGATCTCGTATACCCTCGTTAGCTTCGGGATTGAACTCTATTATACGGTCAACCGAAACATCGAAATGCTTTGCCACGCCATAGATACTTTCATCTTTCGACGGACTGTACTTCGTTGTATAATAGCCGTTCACGATCTCTGCATCCATCTCCACTGGAAATGTCAGAACCATTCCTGTCTGAAGACCGTCGGCTGCCTGAGGATTATATCTCAGGATATCCGATCGCTTGACACCGATCTTCGACGACAATTCATAAAAACGGTCCTTTTTACCTACTGTATAATAATAGTAGGCCTTACCGTTAATCCTCTTTACCGGCAGAGATAGAGCCGACATGACTGCTGGCGACAACAACATTGCAGCCACAAATGCCGGCACGATATTTTTCAGTTTAAACATATATGATCACGGTTATTTATCTTGCAAAGATAGATATTTTTACCGATATATCGACCGGCTGATAAAAAAATCGGGATACGGCCCAACGACCATACCCCGAATCATTATTCGATTAATAAAAACAGACTTAGCATCAGAACATGTTGATCGCTACATCAGTGAGCCATATCCAGAGAGGACAGAAGCCGATGAAGAGGATCACACTGAGAGTAAGTGAAGATGTTCCTGTAGCAACGTATGTGTTGTATTCGTCGGCGATAATGATACCTGAGAATGCCGGCGGAAGAGCAGCTGCCACAACGAGCATCTTGAGGTTCATGGCGTCCATGTGGAAAAGTAATCCGAGGATCAGTACTACCAGAGGCATAACGATCATCTTCATGATAGAACCGAGAACTGCCTGCCAGTTGATATCGATCTTGACAGCCGAAAGAGTGATACCGGCTGAGAACACGGCCATTGATGCATTGGCTTTGGCGATAAGATCAAATGAAGGACTTAACTCTGCCGGCCATTTCAAACCGCAAAGCACCAGTACGACCGCCAGTATAGGCGCCCACGCTACCGGTTGGGCCAAAGCGTGAAGAACCGGTTTCCATGCACTTTCTTTCTTAGTCTGAACAGGCTTTCCGTTGACAACCTTCGCAGGCTGACTTTCAAGAGAGGCGTTCATGAGAGAAAGACCTACCGGGATACCTACTGCATTAACCACGATACCCACGATTGCAACCACAAGTGCTACCGCCGGAGTGGTACCGAAGATAGGCTCAAGCACCGCGAAACCAAGAAATCCGATTGTCGGTGAGCCGCTGATCAAAGCTGATATGGCAGCATCGGCACCTGTATTTTTCTTGGAACAATAGCGGAAGATTAGGTAAACGAGCATAAATCAGCCCATGATACCCATGAGCGATACAAGCGTCAGTTTCAGGTCTTTTGCAAGATCCTCACGTGTTGCCTGAACGATTGAGACAAAAAGGGCTGCCGGCAAAGCGTAGTCAAGCACTACCTTATTGAATTTCTTAGCGTCATCACCTGTAAAAGCTCCCTTTTTTCCGGATATGTAGCCGGCTAACATCACCACTACAATCGGGACTATGGCGTATAGTATAACGTGTAACATAGTATTTGTTTTTGAAATTAAGGATGAATATAAATAAAATAGTTAGAGATAAGGAATGGGAAGGAGATTCCCATCCCTTACCATAGAAACATGTATTGAAATTATTATACCGTGTATTCAATCAGCGGAGCCGGATTAAGATAACCGATATGACCGCTCTCTGCACCTGAATCGGCTGCAAGCTGGACATCTATCAGACACGGTTGCTTTGACGCGATAGCCTCTTTAAGTGCCGTGGTGAGTTCATCGGGAGTGGTGACATAATATGTTTTCGCACCGAAAGCATCACCCATCTTGTCATAGCGGGCATGAATATCGAGTGTGGTAGGAGCAGGAGCATCACCGCCACCGGGATTTACGCCAACACCGTTGTAAATACCTCCATTATTGAATATTACTACCGTACATGGGAGTTTATAACGACAGATTGTAGCGAAATCCATACCTGAGAATCCGAATGCCGAGTCACCCTCGACTGCGACAACCGATTTTCCTGTTGCTACAGCTGCACCGATAGTTGATCCCATACCCATACCCATGATTGACCATGATGCGCAGTCAACACGATGACGTGGAAGCGACATATCGACAGCGTCACGTGTATCATCAAGAGTATTTGCACCCTCATTGATAAGGATCACATCGGGATTTGACTCAAGAACAGGCTTGATGGCACCGATTGCTGTCCAGTGATTCATCGGAGATGCTGTAGCGTTTACTTTAAGTCGTTCGGCAAACTTAGCATTCTTTGCTTTTGACTCAGCCTGAAGAGAAGTAAGCCATGCAGGATCAGCCGCCATAGTCTTACCTTTAAGGCCATCGAGTATTGCGTCGAGTGCAAGACCCATATCACCTACTACCGGAGCAGCGATCGGAACATTTCGATCAATCTCCTGAGGTTCAACATCAAGCTGAATGAATTTCATTGCCGGATTCCATTTACCTTTACCAAACGAGAGCATCCAGTTGATTCTGGCACCTATTACCATTACCACATCGGCCTGTTCCATAATAGTTGAGCGGCATGAAAGAGCGCTGAGCGGACCATTATCCGGCATAAGTCCCTTTGCCATTGACATTGCAAGATAAGGAATCTTGTAAGTCTCAACGAGTTCCTTTATTTTATCGTCAACCTGTGCATAGGCCGCACCTTTACCCAACAGAATGGCAGGATGCTTGGCTGATGCAAGTAACTCTACCGCACGGTCGATCGATTCCTGATTAGGAGTTACCGGAGAATAAAGATCAACAGGAGAATAGAACAGTTTCTCGGCATCCTCACGGTTCATCACTTCACCCAAAGCAGGAGTTGTCATATCGATATAGACACCGCCGGGACGTCCCGATACGGCCGCACGATATGCTCGTGCCACTGCCGACGGAATATCTTTTGCATAGCTGCATCGGAATGCTGCTTTTACGAGTGGACGTGCTGTATTGAGCTGATCAAGCTGCTCGTAGGTTCCCATGTTCATGTCAACCATTGTAGGATCGCTTGCACCTGAGATCTGAATCATAGGATAGCAGTTGACGGTGGCATTGGCCGTTGCAGTCAGGCCGTTTAAGAAACCTAAAGAAGATACGGTAAGCAACACACCT
>CAZHHF010000144.1:0-5674 GCA_964531905.1 uncultured Bacteroides sp. | reverse complement strand
GTGGGAGTGGGAGTATTAAGTACAGTAGGATTAAAATATGCAATCGATAAGGGAATTATCGCAACAGCGATCTTCAACTACACCGATCGCCTTGAACAATCAATACTTAGCCTGCTTGAGGAAACCATAGTCTTTGCCGACAAAAACCTCGTGTTCGACACACTCAAAAAACGCTTGCCTGCCTTGATTCTGCGCAACGATCACGTAACACCTCGTTTTCAAAGACAACTTGCGGGAATCATCAATCGATATGGTATAACCGAATAAACCTTAAACGTTCCACAGTTGTTAAACATATATAAAAACGTTTCAACAACTGATATGAATGCAATACTCGCAAAAGACCACCCACTCCCTAAAGGAGCTAAAATACTGATCAACACAATGCACATGCTGGTGATTGTAGCATCGTGCATTCTCATTGTATGGATCACCCGGCAGACTCTTCAGAATCTGTCATTCCTTGTTGACCATACATACCTTAGATTCCAGTTCTGGGTGTGTATCCTTTTCCTTCTTGATATCATCATCGAATGGATTTTCGCGCCAAAAAAATTAAAATATATATGTGGCCATATCATTTTTTTACTGATAAGTATCCCTTATCTCAATATAATTGATCACTTCAATATCCATCTGTCGGGCGAGACTATGTATCTGCTCCGTTTCGTGCCTATGATCCGAGCCGGCTACGTGTTGGCTCTTGTAAGTGGCGCATTGGCCCAAAACAAATGGATAAGCATGTTTTGGGTATATATGATATGGGTTCTTGCATCGATCTATATCGGCGCACTCATGTTTTTTGTCGAAGAACATTATATCAATCCTCAGGTCGACACGTTCTGGACAGCTATATGGTGGGCAGCACTCGATATGACGACAGTAGGCTCAAATATAAGTGCCATGACCGCCACAGGAAAGGTTATAGCCGTGGTACTGTCGGGCGAAGGTCTTATGCTGTTCCCGGTATTTACAGTCTATGTCACCAATGCTGTTATAAAGAAAGAGGCCGATGAAGAGGAAAAGATCGCACAACGAAATGAGTCCTCATCCGACAAGAAGGTTGAGAATACAGATCAGGCATCGGTTCCCGCACAATAACAATAAAAAGAATAAAACCGCATAAAAAATCAGGAGCTACCAAAAATGGCAACTCCTGATTTTTATATTTATCGGTATAATGCGTTATCAGATAAGATACTGCGATGAGATCGACTGATTTTCATGCACACGACGGATAGTGTCGGCGATAAGATGAGCGACCGAAATAATAGTTGCTTTCTTGCTTCCTTTGGTATAAGGAATACTGTTGGTAAAGATCATCTCGGTAAGTCCACATTCATCGACACGTTCGGTAGCCGGATCGCTCATAATTGCATGTGAAGCAAGCGCGCGTACGGTCTTCGCGCCGTTGGCAATCATAAGGTCGGCAGCTTTGGTGATAGTACCGGCGGTGTCAACCATATCATCGATAAGAATCACGTTTTTATCCTTGACATCTCCGATCACAGTCATTGTGGCAACAACGTTGGCTTTAGCTCTCTGCTTGTGACACAGTACCAAAGGAACGTTAAGATACTTTGCGTATGTATTGGCACGTTTGGCGCCACCGACATCGGGAGTAGCAATAACAAGGTCGGGCAAATGAAGTGATTCAATATAAGGGAGGAACACAGATGATGCATAGAGGTGGTCAACCGGAATATTGAAAAATCCCTGAATTTGATCAGCATGGAGATCCATTGTAATAACGCGGTCAACCCCGGCTGTTGACAAAAGATCGGCAACCAGTTTGGCAGCGATAGAAACACGCGGCTTATCTTTACGATCCTGACGGGCCCAGCCGAAATATGGCATTACAGCGATAATCGATTTAGCCGATGCACGCTTGGCAGCGTCAATCATCAGAAGAAGTTCCATCAGGTTGTCGGAGTTAGGGAAAGTCGACTGAACGAGATAAACTTCGCAACCACGGATCGATTCTTCGAATGACACTTCGAACTCACCGTCGGCGAAATGCTGAATGTTCATTTTGCCGAGTTCAACACCGAGATCTTTGCAAATTTCTTCGGCCATATAACGTGAATTAGTGCCGGAAAAAATCTTGAATGGGGGTAACATACAATATGATTGATTGAAGGATTGAAATTCTGGTGCAAAGGTAATGATTTTGTTTCAGTATGTTATTTTTTACCTGAAGTTTTTTTCTTGCGGGGCTTTATTTTACTTTTTTCAAATTTCCATATTGCCGCGCCATACGATCCGATAAACACGTCAAACGTCTGATCGGCCGACACAACCTTATCATCGATATCGCCTGAAAGCAATTCTACCGCACGCACTGTACCTTCATTACATTCAAGCATATTTAAAGCCAATTCAGGAATACGGATATGAAGATCACAGGTGTTATGACCGAAATTCACAGCTATCACCAATACCGATTCGTTATCATAGCGTAAATAAACGTACTGGCGGTGAGGATTCAGCGAAGGGTTCTCATAGTTAACATACATCAGATCGAAGAATCCTCCTTCACTGATAGCATTTTCCTTATTGCACAATCCGAGGATCAAAGCATATCGTTCACGCAACCAACGTTCACGAGGAGTAAGTTTCTCCAAGCAGGGATGCCCGTTATTAAACCAACGGCGCAACGTTCCTACGCTCCAGTAATCAAAAATCGTGGTACGCCCGTCATAACCGCTGAAACCCTCTGCATCAGTAGCCGGCTCACCCAACTCCTGACCTGCATAAATCATCATCGGGCCGTTGGAAAGCGTCGAACTGACTACAAGCGAAGGAATCACCAACGCCGGATCACCGGCATAAAATTCCGAAGCGAACCGCTGTTCATCGTGATTCTCAAGGAAATTGAGCATATTGGAACCGATACCATCTACTGTCTGCCAGCAATTTGTAATACTTGCGGCCGATACATTACAGCACTGGACGGCACGCAACGTGTCATAAAGATTCACTTTATCATAAAGATAGTCGAATCCGCCGATCGTTATGAACTCACGATAGAGTGAAACATCATATATCTCAGCAATAAAAATAATCTCGGGATAGGTTTTCTTCACCTCAGGAATTACCCATTTCCAAAACTCCAACGGCACCATGAACACCATATCGCAACGGAATCCATCAATACCTTTTGACGCCCAGTATTGCAGAATATGCAGCATTTTGAGCCATGTAGAAGGAATCGGGTCGAAATGCCGTGATCCATCACTATAGTCTATGCCATAATTAAGCTTGACCGTCTCGTACCAGTCTCCTACACCGGGAGAAGCTGAAAAGCAATCATTTCCCGATGCCTTTGCAGGAAATTCAACATAAGCATCATCTCCATCACCGAGGTCTATCGACGGAGCGAACTGCCGACCGGTCAGATAATAAAAATTATTATCGGGTGAAAAGAACTTAGTGTTATCGTCTGATGCACCGAAATCCTCTATTCCCGCAGGTTTGGCATCCGATCCATAGCGGCGGGCCACATGATTCGGAACAAAGTCAATTAAGACTTTCATTCCTGCGGCGTGGGTGCGGTCCACAAGCTTCTGAAACTCGTCGATTCTATGTTCTACATCAACTGCTATATCGGGATCAATATCGTAATAATCACTGATCGCATACGGTGAACCGGCTTTCCCTTTTACCACATGCGGATTATCACGTGTGATTCCAACCGATGAATAATCAGTGGCATGTGCATGTTCGATCACACCGGTATACCAAACGTGAGTTATGCCGAGTTCCTTGATTGAATCGAGTACGCGTGTAGTGATATCGTTAAGTTTTCCACAACCATTCTGTTCAATAGTTCCATCCGGAACACATTGTTCACAAGTATTTGAAAAAAGTCGTGGAAGTAGTTGATAAATGATTGGTTTCATTAAAAGTAAATATATCGTTTATTTCTGTTCACGCAACGTACGCGCGAAATCAAGAAGCCACGAAGTTCTCCTTATCGCACGTCTCATTGATGCATATCCTGAGATAAACACCTTGTTAATTTCTTTCAGATTAAACACCTTGTAATGAGCGAGTTCTGGAGTTTCAACCGCAAGATCACACATTGCAAGATCTTCAGCTTGATTAGCCTTCGCCATCAGGTTATAAGAACGCAAAGCTACATCGAACATCGAATCATAAGATTTGTTGCGGAGAACCGGACTACAGTTAATGCCTATCAGACATTCACACTTATCACGTATAATCCATGCGGGCATATTTCTTAAAACGCCCCCGTCCACGTATGCTTTACCATCTATCACGCGCGGTTGGAAACAAATCGGAATACTGCAGGAGGCGACTACGCGTTCCGATATTTCGCCACTGTGAAACTCCACTGGAGTCCCGGCACTGAAGTCGGTAACTCCTATATAAGTTGGAATTGGTAAATCCTCAAGATTCTTATACGGTTCGACCGACTTTCTCAAAAACTCGCGGAAGCGGTCTAATGAAAAAAAGCCGCTGTCGCGGTTGAAATGAAAGGAGAATTCACAGAAATCACGGAACTTCGCATTACTGAATAGCGACATTATCTTTTCGGATTCCAAACCGGCAGCATACATAACTGCTACAACAGAACCGGCACTGACACCCGATACTACATCTGGCTTTAAACCGAACTCCTCCAGAGCCTTGATTGCTCCGAGATGTGCAAAACCTCTCGCGCCGCCTCCACTGAATGCAACACCAAGTTTATATTTTTTTTCTGTTACTGTCTCTGTACTCATTATGTATTATATGATTATTATGGTGCAAATATAGTTTATTTTAATATTTCGGACTAAAAAGTGAGTGAATAATTGAGTATTGTTAAATTAGTTCTATAACTTTAAATATCACGCTATAAAATCAAAAAAGTTGTTAACTACCTATTTTAACAAAAATATTGCAGTTCTGGTTCTCCATAAAAAGTATAAACAATACAACATCCATTACTATCAATTCTTATAAATAACTCAAAAATTATGTTTTTTAACATATTTTCTTCTTAAAAACGGCAATTTCAGCTACATTTATTAGTACTACTAAATTTAAATAAGTAACTTTGCACACAAGTTTCCAGCAAAACATTAACACACATCAAAATGCATACTATCGACAACTTTGCCGAACTAATCAATAAATCACTGGCTGAGCTGAAATTTCCTTCATCACCTGCCGGCCTCTACGACCCTATCCGATATACATTTCAGGGAGGTGGCAAAAGGCTCCGCCCGGTACTGCTGCTCGCTTCGTGCGAGGCCGTAAGCGGAAGATATTCACAAGCATTGAGTCAGGCTCTCGGAATTGAAATGTTCCATAATTTCACATTACTTCACGATGATGTAATGGATAGAGCCGACATTCGCCGCGGACGTCCAACCGTTCACCGCCGATGGAATGAATCTACCGCAATATTATCGGGCGATGCCATGCTCACCCTTGCCACTCAACTGATATCTGACTGTCCCGATTCAAAATTGCGGCCAACACTTGATATATTCAACACAACTGCTATGGAGATATATCATGGCCAGCAACTTGATATGGATTTCGAACATATCAAGAATGTTTCAGTTGATGAATATATTGAAATGATCAGATTAAAAACATCGGTGCTTCTCGGAGCTGCATGCAAGATTGGCGCATTGATAGGCGATGCCGATGAAACGAT
>CAZHHF010000143.1:0-5722 GCA_964531905.1 uncultured Bacteroides sp. | reverse complement strand
CGGCTATATGAGGCTGTGGATAAGTTACCCTTAGAGAGTCTTGACTATTGGTTAGTCAAGACTCCTTTGTTTTTTCACTCAAAGAGATAATCGCTTTAATTATATACCACGATCTAACTAATGGCGCGGAGGAATCAAGCCATTTTCCAAGTCATGGTGAAATTGCGAGGCTTCCACATATCCTCGCTTGAGCAGTTCGGCTACGTCTATGCGTGATTTGGCGACAAGGTTGTCAAGAGGCACCAGATTGTTTGCTTCTACGTATTCTTCTAAGGAGCAATCATCGATAACCTCGAATTTCAACTCTGATTCTTTTTTTGATCTATTCATACTCTTCGTTTTCATACATTCATCTAATTCATTTATGCTCATGCTCTTGAACAATCTAATGCCTTCTTTTTCTTCTTCAGTCATAGCGTTTAATTTAATAGATTGCGCCGTTTTAGTGATTACGATAGCATCTCGTTTTTGAAGAACTCAATAGCATCTGTTGAATGATAATACTCATCAAGTTCTTCAATCGACCCAAACTCTTTGGGCGTATGAATCTCTTTGAGATGCGTCTGCTTTTGAACTCGGTTTGCAATGGCTCGGATTGAATCGATATAGGAGCAAAACTCCTCATAGGAGAAATTATAGACATCTGTCATAGTTTGATATTTTCATATTGCAGGTTTATTGTTATATATTTTGTTTGCAAATTTAGGTTGCTAAAGTTGAAAAAACGGAGTCCATTTCATCCGTATTCCAGTCAGTATAATGGAAATCAAATGACTGAATAGGGTTGTAAGACGTACTGACAGAGTATCCTTCGCCCAATGTGAATACCAAACGGACAAAATGGATTAATCGCTTATTGCAAGTTCTGCCTAACTTTGTCAAGCATTTAATCGTAACTTTTAATAATGAGGGTTTTATCACATATGGTTTTAGTGGTGTCAGGCCTACCGTATAGTTCTTGTGAGAATCCCTTTTTTATAGCTATATAAATAGAATAATGGGGTTACCTTATAGACTTGATGCACCTGATGAGGTGCTTAATTCAAAATACTATTCCAGGGCAGATTTAAATATATCTTGTACATTTCGTGATGACAATGATAAATTTTATGGATATATATCGCTATGTCGTGAAAATAAATTGCCTGAAATTGGTAATGCCGGATGCCGTATTTTAGAATTGTATCTTAACGCCAAATTAGATTATGAAACAATTTATAGTCGGTTAGAATTATCACTATATAATATATGGATCGACATGCAGCCTAATATATTCAAATATCATTGGATATATAAAAACGAACCCAATAGTGATTTGTTAAAGCAATTTTTTTTGGATTGTGATTTTGGTGAATTCATTGAAACAGATGATTGCTACATTCTGAAACTTGACTATGTTAGCCATGATTAACAGTGTGTTTAGTATTACATATATCCAATAAACAGATAGCTTCCATATTTGTAATGCTGCATGTGACAGTGGTATGGAATGTAGAAAGCTGCTTTGTTTAGCGGTGGACTGCTCACTGCACGCATGAGTAGAGGGTGTATCTGACTGTAGATACACCCTCTTAAAAAATCAGAATATTACCGACGGTGGAGCAGATCTCCGTAGTACCTCAGCCAAACATTCTGACAATGTTGATTTAGTCGTATAATTATGGTTATATCACAACCATTTGGGGCTTATTAAACTTCATATTCCATATTTTTCCTTCATTCTATCTTCAAATTCTGTTATACTCAAATCATCGGGGAATTGTTGATAATATTCATCTAAAGTATTGATTTCTTTGTGTGAATCATTGGTTTGGCGACGTTTATTTTGAGATGCCTTTTTTTTCAGCATCACTCATAAAACTCATAAATTCATCATACGTAAAGTTATATGGGTTGCACATAAAGTAAGTATATATTATCTCTCTTCGTTAAATCAATATAGCGTTATCGCTGGCTTTTTGTTTGCAAATTTAGGTTGCTGAAGTTGAAAAAACGGAGTCCATTTCGTCCGTTTTAATTCGACTGTGGATTTGCTTGTTGGTACATTCACCATTTAGTATAGATAACTGACGCTATGCAATGTTTTTCTATCCATCGGTGGGATTGATTTAGAAGATAAATGAGTAACTTTGCAATATGCTGAGTGATGAGGAGATTACATCTGATTTCGGTGAGAGTCAGGAGGAATGGAAATTCGGACTGAAAGGCTTCTCGCAAGTTGTACGGCTTGAGAGTAGCGGTTCAACGTGCGAAACCTTCACCGGCCGTCGCCAGAATAAGATGGTATTCATCAAGCGCTTGAAGCCTGAGCTAAGAAGCGCGCCATTGCAGCGGGCTGCTTTTGCTAAGGAGTATGAGCTGGGGATCAATCTTATTCACCCGTCGCTGCCCGTTTACCGCGATTTTAAGGATGATTATATCGTAATTGATTATGTGGATGGCACGACGCTTGCCGATATGATTGCCAAGCGCGATCAGTGGCTGATGGAGCCTGACAATATCCGCAAAATGCTACGCCAGTTGGTGGAAGTCGTGGGATATCTGCATGATAAGAATGTGATTCACAGTGACATCAAAGTTGACAACGTGATGATTACGCACGGCACTCACAACACGATGCTCATTGACCTCGACAAGGCGTACACCTACGCGCACAACAATACCGGCGGAGCGCCGACCAACTACGGACTCGAAGCTGAGGATAAAGGCAACCCGGCAATCGACTACAACGGCATTGAACGCATAATCACCCGCCTGACAAAGGCCGGATTCCCCACCGAGCAGTTCTCCCGCTTTCAGCGTCTGTGCAAAAGTCCGGATGTTACAACAGGGAAGTTGCTTAATGCGCTTGAGCCAAGACGAGCGTATAAATTTGTTTTCCCGATGTTGGCTCTATTATTCGTTGCCGGAATCATTGGGTATAATTTGCTGTCGCGCCATAATAATACGGAAATCAATAATACAGAAGATTATAGAGAATCCTCCGGTATGCCTGATAGTGTGGTGACCCTCCCTGAAAGCGGAAACGAAACTCGTCCGGAGATAGAACGCTCGCAGATTGTTAAACCGGATGATTATGAGGCTATAATAAATCGCGAAATGAAGGGAAATTTTAAAGCGGTTGATGAGAAAATAAAGGAAGCTGAAACCCTCTTAACCTCCGGCACGGCGACTGACAAAGAGCTGCGGGATGCCAATTATGCTATCACAGCGGCAACATCCATTGCGTTGCAGTCAGCATATAAAATGTATGCAGCCCGGTTTCCGGAGGTCAGTGCCGGTAAGGTAGAGCTTGCAGTAGCAACATGCGAACCAACGAATCTGCTGATGCAGCGTTGTAGTCAAATATCAGAACGGATACTTTTAGAAATAATGCATCGTCATGACGAGACATATAATACACCGGAAGATAGCATCAAAATATTAGAGTTAGAACATAAGTATCCTTCTCCACAGCAATAATGCTGTCAAGCATTGCTCCGAATAACACAAAAATGGCAACTTAATATAAAAATCTCCAAGAGATTGTTGCATCTAACCGGATCCATGATAGTAAAACTATGTCATCCCAATCTCAAGGAGAAAGTGTCTCATAGATAATAATGACGGGGAGGCGATTGGTCTCCCCGTCGAGCCTCAGTTATCGCAAGGCAGTGTATGATTCAACAAAAGATAGAGCGAGAGCAAAAACCCGGATACTGCGTCGAAATCAAAAACAGCCTCCGACAGTCAAGTCTTCACCGGCTTGTGACCTTCCGCCTCCACTCCTACTATTAACGGAATATCTTTGGTAGAAGAGTCGTGGACTCAGTCCGGCCATATTATTTTATATCAAGGTATCTAACTTGTCAAAAATAATGCACTCTTGAAGCGCTCTAATTTGTGAGTGATTTCTCACTCAAATTGAAAATTATACACAACCTTGCCAACATTCAGAGTCGGAATGCCACAAATGGGTCAGCCAACTCTTACCGAGGTTTTAGTTTTTGCCGAGTTGTGACACCTCATTATAGATTCCTTGCAATGATGGAGGGATAACAATGCGGTATTCACAGATTTCTGCACTACGTTGCTTCTTATAGGATGTCAGTTGGGCGTTCAGCTGTTCAATCTGATGATTATAGACTGTTAGTTTTTCTGTATCCTGAGTCTTTGCCTCAATTACTGATGCGCTTACGGCTTTGTTGCAGTCATGTTTGAATGAATTAACCTTTGCCTGAGCCTCGCGATACTGCTTCTGCAGCAAGAAATACACCTTATTAACCTTTTGAGAGTCAACGGTCGGTGTGTAAGAATAGATTAGTGTGTCTCGACCATCACCCTTGACGTCACGAGGCTTCTGAATATGTTTGGTCAGCGCTTCACGGGCATTGGCAAAGCTTCCGTCAGGATGTATGGCTTTGCCGAGTACAGCGGCAAGGGTCTCCATTTCGTAGTAGCGGTTACGTTCGGCAAGCGACAGTGATGCAAAATATTCATCTTGATCAATGCTGTCGGTCAAATGAGGCTTTTGTGGAATCTCGATGCCGACAATTTTGGCGTAATCATCAAGAGTCAGTTTCTCTACTTCGTCATTCAAGCGTTCTTTCGCTTTGATTGCCTCTCGGAGCCATGCTATGAGCGATTTGGCCTTTGCTATAGAGTGAAGTTTGCCTATAACAGCTTCAACCTCACTCTCAGTGGCCCCTTCGGTAAGTTTCTCGGAGCAGTCAGTTCCGATTAGGGCAACATCGGTTGAATAGAACACAAGCGATTCAAGGGAGCTTTCGATCCCACGAATCATCTCTTTGGCGAGATTAGCCACATGGTTGGCTGAGGTCGTAGTAAGCCCTTGACCATCAGTGGCGAAAAATATCATGTCTTTTTTCATAATCATATTGTTTTCTTATCCGTTGCAAAAATAATTACATCTAATTGGATTTCGACCGTCCGTTTCGTCCGTATCAACAGCTATTATCCTTTATTGTTGGTGCCCATGATATAGCTGCGGGAAATATGTATGCACATACTGTTATTTTAATTTAGATTCAATTCGTTTTATTACATCATCTAAACGAGTTAGATGAAATTTGGCAATATACTCATCTGCTGTCATATCCGCATACTCAATGTAGTCTTCTCTATGACATGGATTTTTACCTCCCTTTATCCTATAAGATAAAGCATGCTGAAGGAGTTCTTCGTCTGATAGTGTGGTGAGAGGGTATATTTCCTCAAATTTAGCCTTGATGTCAAAGTAATTCATAGTTTTGGCTTTATTGATGCACATTATTCCCCCTACAGCACTATGTTGTAGTGAGCTAAGTAATACTCGGCAATGTCACCTTCTAATTGTTCAATCAGATTATAGATGTAATCTCTGGTTATCTCTTCGGTAGGACGGGTAACCTGAACGGCGAATCCGTTGTCACTGACGATGGCATCTTTCTCAGCGTCGTAATGGTATTCCGTGGTTGTATCATTCTCCCAGTAAAACTGCGATATAAACTGACGATGGATTTTAACCCAAATCTCGTTTATTACTGCTTGGCGATTATTGTCCATGTGAAGCTTAGGGATTTGAGTTAGGTGGTAATATCAATCATTTTGCGGATTTCGGGGACGATGATTTTGGTCATTGTCTGCGGATCGAGGCGGTGAGCTCCATCGAAGAAGTCGCAGCGTGAATAATGGGATAGGTATTCGTCGCGGCAGTTGACAGTGGTGTCACGCAGTCCGAAAA
>CAZHHF010000142.1:0-5725 GCA_964531905.1 uncultured Bacteroides sp. | reverse complement strand
ATGGACGAGATGGTAAATACTGCCCGTGAAGTATCGAAGGAACTCGGTAAACTCGATGGGGTTTCAGCCGAAGAAGCCGATGCGATATGCGAGAAGATCGGTCTCGGAGCATTGAAATATTTCCTTTTGAAAGTCGATCCTACGAAGAATATGACATTCAATCCTAAAGAATCGATCGATTTCAACGGAAACACAGGTCCGTTCATCCAGTACACCTACGCCCGTATCAAGTCAGTTCTCCGCAAGGCCGCAGAAAAGGGATTCAGCGTTGGCGATTACTCGGCTGTAGAACCTAATGAGAAGGAGATCGCTCTCATTCAGGCACTTGCCGATTATCCGACGGTAGTTAAAAAAGCCGGAACGACTTATTCGCCCGCGATTATTGCCAACTATGTATATGACCTGGTGAAGCAGTTCAATCAGTTCTACCATGATTATACTATTCTCGGTGAAGAAAATGAATCGGTGCGTTCACTCCGTCTGGCTCTCTGCGTTGCTACCGCCGGTGTGGTTGAATCAGGAATGGGACTTTTGGGTATAAGTATGCCCGACCGCATGTAATTTATCATGAATGAACAATTCATGTGACTTATCCATTTTTAAATAAAAAACAATTATAAATATGTCAAATTACAATCTTAACAATCCTTTTCCGTCGTTTCAGCAGCAGCAATTCAGCGGAATGAACAAAGAAGCGCTTGAAAACAAGGTGTCGACTGTGATGAAATCAGTCTACCTGAAAATGTTCCTCGGCCTTCTGCTCACCTCGGCCGTTTCACTCGGAATAGTGTCGGTTGCCCCGTCGGTACTCGCGTTTATCGCAACTCATACATGGGTTTACTGGGTGGTATGCCTTGTTGAACTCGGACTTGTTATCTCGATCAACGGAGCCATCAAACGGTTGTCATCGACGACCGTATCGCTGCTCTTCTATCTCTTTGCGATAGTGAACGGAATCACGTTCTCGATTATTTTCGTGGCTTACAGCCCGGTATCGATTCTCAAGACATTCCTTATCACTGCCGGTACGTTTGGCGCAATGAGTGTCTACGGTTACTGTACGAGTCAGAATCTTGCCAAGATGGGATCGATTCTTTACATGGCTCTTTTCGGCCTGATCATCTGCATCGTGGTCAATATCTTCTGGGCAAATTCAACATTAGACTGGATTATCTCGGGTGTCGGAGTGCTGATTTTCATCGGTCTTACCGCATGGGATACGCAGCAGATCAAACAGATGGCTGAGATGTCGCCTAACGCTACTGATGGCCGCCTTGCCACTGTTGGCGCGCTGATGCTTTATCTTGATTTTATCAACCTCTTCCTCTATCTGCTCCGAATTTTCGGTAATCGCGATTAATATAATTCTGTTATAAATAGCAGGGCTGCAACGCCTACGGCGTCGTGGCCCTGTATATTAATATAATTGAGCAATTTATTGATTATCAAGCTATAACAAGCGGACGCACGGGCCGTGCGTCCCTACTTTTTAAGGGGTGCAGATAATCAGATAATATGATAAGCTATATGACTGTTGACTACGAATCGCTTGAAACACATTTAGGGAATATATTCCGCATGAGCGACAACTACGATCTTAATGACGCTCATTTTTTTCCTGTAGGGTTCCTTGACAGGCTGTTTCATTTCGCCCAGGATCTTTCGGTTGTAGAGAACCGGCGTGATAAAAAACGTGAGATACTTACATCGGGTGACGATTTTGACCGTTGGGTCGATGATATGATAGCGACGGCTTCGGTTCAGGTACGTCTCGATGTTTCGGGTAGCGTGGTTACGGCTCAGCTAATCGACATCGCTTCGCTTCAGTTTGAAGCCGACGGTACCGTCAAGGCAGAAATGGTCGATGGAAACAGTGCGGTTCTTATGGCCGATGAGTCAACCCCAATGAATGTAACCTCGCTCGAGCAGCTGACGATCGATGTGGAGCAGGCTTATAGCCGTCAGTCGGAACCTCTTGGAACTCTTGAATATCTCGCGTCGATGTTCTATCGCGCTTCAAAAGCGCTGAAAGTTGATATTTCCAACGACAACCGCGATAAATTCATAGAACCCGTTTTCAGGTTTTTCAAATTCGATCTGATCCCCATGATCCCTGATCTGCAGGAAGATCTCGAACAGATAGCCGACGAACGCCTGCTCGTGATAAGGGTTGTGCAGAGGAATTGATTTTTACTTTAAAGTCGTCGGAGGGTCTCTTTATAAAGATCTTATTTACTGACCCCAAACCAATCACAATGAAATTTATTGCATTGATATTCACAGTTTCGGCTGTACTATCCACGTTTATTTCGCCTCTCAAGGCTTCAGGCGCCGTTATCTCCGGAACGGTTAAGGCTGATGGTAAGCCTGTTTCAGGAGTCTATGTATCGGATGGCGATACGATTGTAGCAACCGATTCAAAAGGGCATTACCGGATAAAGAAAAAGCCTGATGCCGAGACTGTGTTCATCATCACTCCGAGCGGATTCACCGCGCCATCGGCCGATAATTTTCAGCCTTCTTTCTGGCAACTGATCGAAAAGCCTTCGGATGTAGATGAAAAACACGATTTTATACTCCGAAAGGAGAATCAGGATAGATTCTCGATGTTTTTCATCGCCGATCTTCACATGATCCATGACTCGATAAAGCATGACAAGTATTACTATGACACACTTACTCTTCCGCTTGCGCGGCGTATCGTAAAAGGGAGAGAGGAGAGGGGACCGGTGTATGCTGTCAATCTCGGTGATTTCTCTCATGATCTGTTCTGGTACAGTCATGATATGCAGCTCGATAAAGTGAAGGAATATGTTGCCGATTCAGGTTTTCCGGCTCCGGTCTACAGTGTTCCGGGTAATCATGACAACGACGGTGCCATAGTAGGCAAAGATGTGGACCGCCGTGCTGCGTGGCTTTATAGAAAGATGCTCGGACCGTCGCACTACTCAATGAACATTGGCGATACTCATTGGGTTATGCTCGACAATATAATATATAAGAACCGCAAGGGACGTGGCAAGAAGAATGTTGGTCTCAAGGGTGACCGCAGTTATGATATCGGCTTTACCGATGAGCAGCTCAAGTGGTTAAAGGAGGATATCGCCCGTGTACCCGACACTGCCCGAATTTTCATCTGCAGTCATGCACCGATTGTGTTTTCGCGAGAGACCCTCAAGAAACCTCATCAGGTGGATTCACTTGACAAGATATTTTCCCGTTTCGACAATGTGAGTATTTTTTCGGGACACTTCCACCGTAACGTATATTATCAGAGCGAAAAATTTCCTCGCTTCAATCAGACTGTCATTGTTGCTACATCGGGTGATATGTGGCAGTCGAGCCATCCGTTCCGTACGCTCGGAACCGACGGAAGTGAGGCTGGAATGCTGGTTGCCGATTTTGAGAGAGGTGCCGCTTCTCCTTCAATAAATTATCTGACCTACGTTCCCGGTGATCCGCTCTTCCGCGCCTATGATCTGAACAGCGTAGGCGAGTATTACCGTTCCGGTCCCGGAATGGAACTGCAGGCTGAAATCTATCCTAAGCGTACCGATTATTCCGATCCGTTCTATAAGGATAAGGTACTTGTAAACTTCTGGGGTGAACGTGACGGTCGCCGTATAGAGGTTCTTGAGGATGGAAAACCGCTTCGGCTTATAAAATCAAAGATATTTCAGGATCCGCTTTACAACGTGTGTCACTACGTGCCTAAGGTAGTGAGCGATCCTCGTTTCAACAAGCGCGACCTTAGACTGAACAACGCTCATATTTATCTGGCTGCCCCCGCTTCGCCGGTTTCAACTCTTGAAATAAGGGTCGTTGACTTGGACGGAAACGTGATTCAGTCGCAGACGATGACGCGTCCGAAAAATTTTTCAACCGAATTATAATTATGTCACTCCCGCAACAGTTTGTAGATAACATCATGTCTCTGGATCTTCCAGGAGCCGATACGCTACTGGAAGCACTTGAATCGTCGCAGCCATCGGTATCGGTTCGTCCGAATCATCGCCGCGCATGGGTGCCTGAAGGTGCCGACGGCCAGATACCGTGGCTGCCGGAAGCTGTTTATCTTCCTGTAAGACCTCAATTTACAATGATGCCACAACTGCATCAGGGCCGTTTTTATGTTCAGGATGCATCATCGATGTTCATTGCGCATGCCATAAGGAGTATACTGCCCGATCTTGAGTCTCCGGTGACTTATCTTGATGCGTGTGCGGCTCCCGGCGGTAAAACAACAGTTGCGGTTGACACTCTTCCCGAAGGTTCGCTTGTTGTAGCCAATGAGTTTGACCGACGAAGAGCGTCGGTGCTTCGTGAAAACATCGTCAAATGGGGTTCACCGTCGGTAATTGTCACTCAGGGCGACACGAAACGTTATGCGCGGATAAAATCGATGTTCGATATCGTTGCTGTCGATGCTCCATGCTCGGGTGAGGGTATGTTCCGTAAAGAACCCGAGGCGTTGAGTCAGTGGAGTCCGGCGTTGGTTGAGGATTGCGCGCGGCTCCAGACCGAGATTCTGTCAAATCTGTGGCCTTCGATAAAGCCGGGGGGATATCTTATTTACAGCACGTGTACGTTCAACCGTCGCGAGAATGAGGATCGCGTGCGTTGGCTCGTTGAGGAGTTTGGTGCCGAACCGGTTGATATTGAGATCGATGATAGGTGGAATATACTTCGGTCTCCGGTTGATCGCGAAATACCGTCCTACCGTTTCATGCCGGGAGTGGTGCGTGGCGAAGGTCTTTTTATGGCCGTTGTGCGTAAACCGGGGAGAGTGTCGGATGAGGGTGCTAAAAAGGTAAAGGCTAAGCCGAAACAGGAGAAACGAAGTACGGCGGTCGATATCGCAGCGCGATGGATCAATAATCCCGATGATTTTGATGTAACAGTCAATGGTGACAGCGTGATTGCGTTTCCTCATGCACACGCCCGGATCGCCCGCCAGATATCGGAGAATTGCAACGTTATTCATCAGGGGGTTACCCTTGCAACCCTAAAAGGGCGCGACCTTATCCCCGATCATTCGCTTGCAATGTCGACTGCGTTATGCCGCGGAGCATTTCCTGAAGTGGAACTTAATGAGAATGACGCGCTAACATATCTGCGGCGCGATGCTGTCACTCTTCCTGAATCAACTCCGCGCGGATTCGTTCTTGCTACTTACGGCGGGTTCCCGTTAGGTTTTCTGAAAAATATCGGGAACAGGGCGAATAATCTCTATCCTCTTGAATGGAGGATATTGAAAAAGGGGTGATATTCGATAGTATAGTTTTGCGAGATAACGATTGAATAGGGCTATTTTGTGTGGTAAAGTAAAAATGCTCTTTAGAAACAACAAAATTCACAAAAATGCTCTCTCCAGAGAGCATTTTTTGTGATAGATGATAATTAATGTTTGAATCTTATAAGTTCCGCATAATTTTATTTAGGAGATATCACAACAATAATTACCGTAGTGCCTCAAAATTATTCATCAAAATGCCACAAAATTATTCATTTGACTGTCGGGGCAAGAAAATATTGCTATCTTTGCACAAAATTTTGAACATGGAATACTATCCCAGAATAACAGATAAACTCTTAAAAGAACGATTAAATGCTTTCGGTGCCGTTCTTATTGAAGGCCCCAAATGGTGTGGTAAGACAACAACCGCTTCCCAGCAGGCAAATAGTGTTATCCGATTGCAAGATCCGGATATGCGAGAGGCATATC
>CAZHHF010000141.1:0-5734 GCA_964531905.1 uncultured Bacteroides sp. | reverse complement strand
TGCTGATAAATTTCGTTGATTTAACATTTGTTAGCGCAGTATTGCTTGATATTGGCATGTGATGATTGCAAATTGATCGTTTATAGGTGTTTTTGTAGCAAAATGTCAGCTGTGAACTCCAAATGACACAGTATTACAGAATTAGCTTAATTAACATTTGATAACATTTCACTCTCTCTGTTGTCTATAAGTTTAATTATCAGTAAATTAAGTTGTGATTTTGTCGATTTGTATTGTATGACTATATGATCATGTTAAAGTATGTCGGTAAAAAATCAAAATAGTTATATAACTTTGGTAAAATAATCCGTAAAAATCAAGATATCATGAATATATTTAAAATCCTTCTGATTGCTTTAGTCGTATCATCGGCTTGTTTGGAAACTGCGGCATCTGTCGGTCGCGACAGTTTGCGCGCCGATAGTCGTTCATTGCGTACCAGAGGTGCCGTTGAAGGACTTATGCGTCGTAATCCACCCCGTCTGACATTCCGTCCTGAAGCAATCGATTCTGATTCGTTCTCGTCGTGGCGGTCAATGATGAAGGAGTCTATGGCAAAAATAATGCGTCATCCGCAGGCTCCTTCCGATCAGGCAAAACTGATTAAGCGCGTTCAACGCCCAGGTTACACACTCGAAAAATGGGAAAGCTATCCTCTCGATTCAACTGCTGTTCCGTTTCTTGTTCTTATACCCGACGGAGTGACCGACCGTAATCCGGCACCGGCGATGTTGTGTATTCCGGGATTCGGTCAGACCAAAGAGTTATTGGCAGGTGAGCGACCGGGAAATTTTTCGCTCGAAGGCGCTCCCGATACCACTGCCGTTAAAAACACTATGGCACTCGACTATGTGAAGGCCGGATATGTGGCGGTCGCTGTTGACAACCCCTCCTTTGGTGAACTATCCGATGACGGACATGCCGATTATATTGAAACAAGTCGTTTCCTGCTTGAATGTGACTGGAGTTATCTCGGTTTGACCTCATGGCAGGATCGGGTAATCCTTGACTGGATGAAAGAACAGCCGTTCGTTAATAAGGACAGAATTATTGTCAGCGGTTTCTCGCTTGGAACAGAACCGATGATGGTGCTTGGCCTGCTCGATGATTCGATATACGCTTTCGTGTATAATGATTTTTTATGCCGTACACGTGAACGCGCTTTGGTTATGGACCGTCTTAATGCTAACAAAGCACGCCCTTTCCCCAACTCTATAGAGCATCTCATTCCGGGATTTCTTATGGAATTTGATTTCCCTGATATTGTAGCTGCGTTCGCGCCTCGTCCGGTAATCTGTACCGAAGGAGGAATGGATCGTGATTTCGCCATAATACATAACGCCTATGCTACTGCCGGAGCGAAAGATAACTTTGTGTGGTATCACTATCCGAAATATGCCGATCCATCCGATCGTGTATGGCTCGATGCTATGCCGTCGGGAATTGACCGTGATACATTCTTCCGGTTGGCTAACGTTGATCCTCCGTCCCACTACTTCAAGAAAGCTCTTGTTTTACCCTGGGTTGAAAAAATTCTTTCATCCGGTCAAGGAAATAAATACTAAAGTGACACCCCGCCGACATAGTAAGAACCATGTGCGGCGGGGTGTCGGGCGGGTGGGATAATATCTTTGAGCCGGATTTTATTCCTCCGGTTTAACCTTGTCGAGTTTCGTCTTTATTGAATCGAATATCGAGTCTACGCTGCCATGACCGTCGATACCGTGGTATTTACCTTCGTTAATATAAAAATCACGGAGCGGACTGGTTTGTGAATGATAGACCTCGAGTCGTTTCTTTACCGTTTCGAGATTATCATCTGCGCGACCTGTCTCCTGACCGCGTTTTATAATTCTGTCAACAAGCTCTTCATCGTTAACTTCGAGACCTACAACGGCATGAACCTTTGTTCCGCGCTTTTTCAGCATATCTTCAAGAGCTTTTGCCTGAGGAATGGTTCGCGGGAATCCGTCGAAGATTACACCGTTCTTTGCGTTCGGATCATTTTCAAGTATGTGGTCGAGAATGTCAACCATAAGATCATCCGGTATAAGTTTACCTTGTGAAATATAGCTGTCGGCGATTTTTCCGAGTTCTGTTCCGCGTGCGATATGATCGCGAAGTACCTCACCGGTCGAAATATGGTGAAGGCCATATTCATTGATCAGTTTTTCACTCTGAGTACCTTTGCCGCACCCCGGCGCTCCGAAAATAACAACATTAAACATTTTTATGTAACTATTGGATAATAGTGGTGTTACGTTATTGATTCTAAAACAATCTTGGTGACCTTATAGTTTATCAGGTCAGTTATTCAATTATCAGTCATTCTGTTCCTTGAGAATATAGATATCCTCAAGATTACGTGCAAGGCCGTCAAGGTCGAGACCGTAGCCGATGATAAATTTAGGAGGAATTGAGAATCCTATATAGTCGGGTTTTACATTTGTCTTTACCGATTCAGGTTTAAATAGCAGTGTGGCTATTTTCAAAGATGCAGGACCCATTTTCTGAAGGTCATCTACAAGCTTGACGATTGTATTGCCGGTATCGATAATATCCTCTACGACGATAACGTTACGGTCCTTTATGTTCTCGCTTAATCCCAGGACCTCTTTAACAACTCCGGTAGAGCCGGTCCCTTCATAACTCTTAAGGCGTATGAAAGCGATTTCGGCATCAAGGTCAACTGCACGGAATAGATCCGATGCGAATGGGAATGCGCCGTTTAGAACACAGATGAACAGAGGAACCGAACCTTCAAAATCCTTATTGATATCTGCCGCGATCTCTTTTACGCGCGCAGCGATTTTTTCTTTGTCAATATATGGCACGAACGTAAGTCCGTTATAAGTAACCTGCTTCATTACGGAAAAATTTATGCAAATGTACTGCTTTTTTTTGAGGTTTCGTTAATTTTAACCGTTTTTTTAAATTCTGAAAGTTATAAGCCTGTTATAGACAAAATTTGCAAGCGTATAAAGTACCATGCTTATACAATTTGCTATTCCGTATCCGCTTATCGGGAAGCCGAAAATAAGCCATACATAGCTTCCATACTGTTCATTGAGCAGATACATGGCAACGAATTGCAATGCGTAGCATATTCCGAAGCCAAGCAGGAATCTGACGGCTTGACGCACGGAATCTTCCTTTACTTTGAAAACCCAGTTCTTATTCCACAGAAATGAATTTATAAGACCGCCGATGTAGCCGAGTGCATTTGATACATACTCGTTTATGCCAAGCAGTGATTTGCATACGAAAATGATTGCGAGAGTGATAAGTGTATTCATTACTCCCACTAACGCATATTTTATAAATTGAACGATGGGTGTACGGTCGTTTAATTCCATTGTGTATCTTGTTCGTTAATTCTTATGTTTTGTATCGTATTTTAGAACCGGAAGCGCCCAGTTATAATGGATCGCACACATTCTCAAGCCTATAACCGTCACTCCGCAGGCACTCTGCTGAATCATCGGGCTGCATCCGGCCAGAGAGCATAACCAATACACTATCCCGCCGGCGATACAGGCTGTCGCATATATGTCTTTTCTGAAAAACAGGGGTTCTTCATTGATCAGGATATCTCGGATAACTCCTCCGAATGAACCTGTGATCATACCCATAGCTATCGCCACCCACATAGGATAACCCACCATCAGACTTTTCTGAATACCGATTACAACGAACAGGGCCAGGCCGATCGCGTCGAAAATGAACAGGGCGCGGTTGAAACCTACAAGTGTTTTTCGGAAAATGATGACCGTCGCCAGCGACAGGCCGGTTACAAGAAAATATAATGATGTCTGCATCCAGAAAACTGGAATGTCAAGCAGAACATCGCGTAATGTTCCACCGCCTATTGCTGTTACAAGGCCTATGGTATAGGCTCCGAATAAATCGAATGACTTGGCTGCGGCCAGGCGGATGCCGCTGATTGCAAACGCGATAGTACCTATTATTTCGATAGTTAAAAGAAATATATCGTCCATTGGTAGGGTGATAATGATATTGTCATTTTGACTCTTTTTCGGAATACATCCGGCAGTATGGTTTTAGATAACAGTTCAGGCAGTCGGGACGGCGTGCCTTGCACACGTAGCGACCGTGAAGAATCAGCCAGTGGTGTGCTGTAGCCACAAGAGGTTCCGGGATATACTTCATGAGCTGTTTTTCTGTTTCGAGAGGCGTTCGGCTTCCGGTAGTCAGACCGAGACGTTCACTTACGCGGAACACATGGGTGTCTACTGCCATTGCCGCTTTCTTGAATACGACCGACAGCATTACGTTGGCTGTTTTTCGGCCTACGCCTGGTAACGACATCAGTTTGTCAATGTCATCGGGTATCTCACCTCCGAAATTTTCTACAAGCGCGCGTGCGGCTCCGATCAGATTCTTTGCTTTATTGTTTGGGTACGACACCGATTTGATGTATTGAAACACCTCTTCATGAGTGGCTGCAGCGAGTGCTTCAGGGGTCGGGAATGCTTTGAACAACGGCGGTGTGATCATGTTCACACGCTTGTCGGTACATTGTGCCGACAAGATAACAGCGACGAGCAATTGAAATGGATTGTCGTAGTGAAGTTCGGTTTCAGCCGTTGGCATCTCCTTCTGAAAAACCTCGATTATTTTCTCAAAACGCTGTTTTGTTGTCATTTTTGTTCAATATAAAATCCAACAGCCGCCAGCGGCTGTTGGATTGAAATTTTTTATCGTTCCCGATTAATGTGCGGCTTTAAATTCATCAAGGAATCTCACATCGTTCTCTGAGAAGAGTCTGAGGTCGTTTACCTGATACTTGAGGTTTGTGATTCGTTCGATACCCATTCCGAGAGCGAAACCTTTATAGCGTTTGCTGTCTATTCCGCAAGCTTCGAGCACATTCGGGTCAACCATTCCGCAACCGAGAATCTCCACCCAGCCGGTATGCTTGCAGAACGAGCATCCCTTGCCACCGCACAGGTTACATGAGATATCCATCTCGGCCGATGGCTCGGTGAACGGGAAATAGCTTGGACGCAGACGTATGCGAGTCTCCGGGCCGAACAGTTCGCGGGCAAAGTAAAGCAGTGTCTGTTTCAGGTCGGCAAATGAAACCTGTTCGTCGACATATAGAGCCTCTAACTGATGGAAGAAGCAGTGGGCGCGGGCCGAGATCGCTTCATTGCGGTAAACTCGTCCGGGGCAAATGATTCTGATCGGCGGTTTCGCATTCTCCATTGCACGACTCTGAACCGACGATGTGTGAGTTCGGAGAAGTACATCGGGACCGCGGCCGATGAAGAATGTATCCTGCATGTCGCGTGCCGGATGATCGGCAGCGAAATTCAGTGACGAGAACACGTGCCAGTCATCTTCGATTTCAGGTCCTTCGGCAATAGTGAATCCCAGGCGACGGAAAATATCGATGATTTCTTCTCTTACAAGAGAAAGAGGATGACGTGTGCCGAGTTTAATTGGAGTGGCAGTACGTGTGAGATCGATACCGTCTGTCTGGTTGTCGGTCGACTGAAGCGATTCGCGCAGAGAATTTATGCGCTCTGTCGCCGCATTTTTGAGCTGGTTGAGTAATTGACCAACTTCGCGTTTCTGATCGGGGGCTACTGTACGGAAATCGTTGAACAGCAGGGATATTTCACCTTTCTTACTCAGGTATTTTATTCTGAGAGCCTCAACTTCGGCTTCTGATGAAGCGCTGAGTCCCTCGATTTCAGCTATAAGTCGG
>CAZHHF010000140.1:0-5802 GCA_964531905.1 uncultured Bacteroides sp. | reverse complement strand
GACCGACGACCACACGGCCCAGATGATGAGCTGTTATGACAAGCGGTATGCTTATACTCCTAATCTTGACCGTATTGCCGAAAACGGCGTTAGATTTACCAATAGTTTCGTCGCCAATTCGCTCAGCGGTCCAAGCCGTGCATGTATGCTCACCGGTAAACACAGTCACAAGAACGGTTATATGGCTAATGAGTTCGGTGATCCGTTTGACGGTTCGCAGCCCACTTTCCCGAAATATCTTCAGGATGCCGGTTACCAGACTGCCCTTTTCGGAAAATGGCATCTCGAAAGTCTGCCCCAGGGATTTGACCGTTGGGAGATAGTTCCGGGACAAGGTCATTATTATAATCCTGATTTCATTCTTGAAAACGGTGACACTATCCGCCGTCAAGGATATCTTACGAACCTTATTACAGACCGCAGTCTTGACTGGCTCGAAAACGAGCGCGACAAGAACAAGCCGTTCTGTCTGCTGATCCATCACAAGGCTCAGCACCGTAACTGGATGGCCGATACCTGCAACCTTGCTCTTTACGAGGATAAGACATTCCCGATTCCCGAAAATTATTATGACGATTATGCCGGCCGTAAGGCAGCCGCTTCTCAGGAGATGAGTATCATCAACGACATGGATCTGATATATGACCTGAAAATGGACCGTCCTGACAAGAACAGCCGTCTGAAAACCACATATCAGGCGTTCTGCAATCGCATGGATAGTGCGCAGCGTGCAAAATGGGATGCGTTCTATAATCCGATTATCGAAGATTTCTATAGCCGCGATCTTAAAGGAAAAGAACTCGCTGAATGGAAATTCCAGCGCTATATGAGAGATTACATGAAGGTTCTCAAGAGTCTTGACGATAATGTGGGCCGCGTGCTGAAATATCTGGAAGATAATGATCTGCTGAAGAATACACTTGTAGTATATACTTCTGATCAAGGTTTCTATATGGGTGAACACGGTTGGTTTGATAAACGATTCATGTATGAAGAATCATTCCGTACTCCCCTTATCATGATGCTTCCCGAAGGATATGACCGCCGAGGCGATATCACTGAAATGGTTCAGAATATCGACTATGCCCCAACTTTCCTTGATATTGCCGGGGTTGAGAAACCTGCCGATATGCAAGGTGTATCACTGATGCCGCTTCTGAGAAACGAATCTCCCGAGGATTGGCGTAAGTCATTGTACTATCACTTCTATGAGTATCCTGCCGAGCATGCTGTTAAACGTCATTATGGCGTTAGAAACGATCGCTATAAACTGATTCATTTCTATAACGATATCGATGAATGGGAACTCTATGATCTTGCCAACGATCCAAGTGAAATGAATAATATTTATGGTCAGCCCGGAACGGAGGAGATAACTGCGACAATGATGAAAGAATTGAAGTCGCTTCAGGAGCAGTATGATGATCCGATCCGTTTCACTTACCCGATACAGTAAATAAATGAGAAAGCTGAAATTGAAAATCATCGCGATGCTTACGGCATCGCAGATGATTTCAGCTGTCTCAGTATCGGCGGCAGTCGATTATTATGTGAAAGATCTGATCTTTCCCGATAGTGCGACAGTTGAGGAAAAAATCGACATGGCCTCACGCCTGGTTCCCGATAGCCGGCAGTTTGAATGGCAGCAGCTCGGATTGACTTCTTTCCTTCATTTCGGTATCAATACATTTACCGACCGTGAGTGGGGCGACGGTAATGAATCACCGGCGATCTTCAATCCTGTAGGACTTGATGCCGAACAGTGGGTGAAGACGTTGAAGGATACCGGTTTCAAACTGGTTATCCTGACGGCCAAGCATCATGACGGTTTTTGTCTGTGGCCCACAAAGACTACGAAACATTCAGTAGCAGCTTCACCGTGGAAGAACGGGCAGGGCGACGTTGTGCGCGAACTGCGTGATGCATGCGACAAGTACGGGATGAAGATGGGTGTATATCTGTCTCCGTGGGATAGAAATGCCGAATGTTATGGCGATTCCCCCCGTTATAATGATATGTTCGTAGCTCAGCTAACCGAGCTTCTTACCAATTATGGCAAGATAGATGAGGTGTGGTTCGACGGTGCATGCGGTGAAGGTCCCAACGGTAAGAAACAGGAGTATGACTGGAACCGTTTCAAGGATGTAATCAAGAAACTACAACCCGAAGCAGTGGTCGCTATTATGGGCGATGACGTAAGATGGGTAGGTAATGAAAGAGGTCAGGGACGACTCACGGAGTGGAGTGCTACTGCAATAACTCCCGGTATACTGCCTCATTCGGATGAAGCCAATAAAAAGCTTGGACTTGAAGCGAAATCTCCTGATCTTGGCGGACGCGACATCGTGGCTAAAGCCGACCGTCTTTATTGGTGGCCGTCGGAGGTCGACGTATCTATCCGCCCGGGATGGTTTTATCATGATAACGAGTCTCCGCGTTCACTCCGTGAACTTGCGGAAATCTATCTTAATTCTGTAGGTCGTAACTCAGTACTCCTTCTGAATGTACCTCCCGATAGAAACGGTTTGATAGCATCGGCCGATTGTGAAAGGTTGATGGAACTCAAAGAATGGATTGATGTGAACTTCAGCGATAACCGGATTTCGGTCTATAATTCTGATAATTTAAGTGCGTCGCTCGTTCCGGGATCGGTTATCAATACCGTTGTGTTGACTGAGGATATCTCACGTGGGCAACGTGTTGAGGAGTTTGATGTTAAAGTTTGTCGTGACGGATTATGGCAGAAGGTGGCATCAGGAACCACTATCGGTAATAAGAGAATTATAACTTTTCCCGATACCAAAGCCGATTCAGTGAAGATAGATGTGACAATGTCGCGTAATCAGCCTAATTTAACTCTTTCGGGTGTTTACAATATTGTGCTTCCTCTTGAAGTCAATGTTGATATTCCAGGATATGAAGTGATCAAGGCTAATAATTTTGTCGTAACCGAAGCTTCGGGAAATCAGGATCAGACAAGTCAGATTTTCGATAACAGTGATGACACATTCTGGGTGTCGGAAAGTGGTGATGGTGAAAAATCGATTACTATCGATATGAAGGATAGTTATCCGGTAGCCGGATTCGTATATACTCCGCGTGGTGGTGACGTTAAGTCGGGTACCGTGTTCCATTATCGTTTCTACGTTAGTAACGATGGTTTGATATGGAATGAATGTAAAGTCCCGGGTGAGTTCAGCAACATCGTCAATAATCCTATCAAACAGCGCGTTTACTTCCCCAATAGTGTTGATGCACGATATGTTAAATTTGTCGCAGTCGACGAGATTGAAGGCCGTGACTACGTGACTATCGGAGGATTATCGATTCTTAAGAAGTAGTTTTTACTGATATATAGAATTAGAGTGTGCGTTTACGGTATAGCCGTGTACGCACACTCTTTATTTATCCCTTAATATTGCTTAATCGTTGAACTTCATACTTTTGAATATACCCAAACGGTCGAATTTTAACTCTGTTCCATTAGAGAGACCGATTTCATACTCGGTTACGCTCTTTTCTATCTTGACGACATGCGTTTCGGGGAAGTTCTTTTTAATATAGTTCTGTATCGGCTTTATTATAAGTGCCGACGGGACCGCGCGTGTTTTGCAATCTACCGAAGTCCAGTTACCGGAATTGTTGAACTCAATTTTAGTTCCGTTTGTGAGTTTGACATCGTAATCGGTCTGTTTCAGAAGGTGTTTATCGGTTTTTACCATGCTTACGCGTGCTTTCGGAAAATATTCGTCGAGAAACTGACGCGAGATTTCGGGCAGATCATTCCTATCGATAGAATATTTATCGAGAGCTTTCGCCGGTATCACGGCCGACAACAGGACTATTACGATTGCTAATAGATTAATGCGTTTCATGTGGCTTCGTATTAAATTAAATATAATATATAAAAAACACTTCACTGCTATGAAAAGTGCGGTGAAGTGTTATAAAAATCTTGTAGCCTGAACGATTACAGGTGCTTAAGCGCTCTTATCAATTTTATGAGTGCGGTTGCTGTCGATCGCTCGATGACGCGTTGACGGTTTCCGGGGAAATGGAAGTGATCAACAATGATTTTCCCGGGTACCCTGACGGCAATACACACGGTGCCGACCGGCTTCTGCTCGGAACCTCCTGATGGACCTGCAATTCCGCTTGTGGCTATCGCGCATTGCGATCCTACCGCAGCTGCAACTCCGTTGGCCATCTGCTCTACTACAGGTAAGCTGACAGCGCCATAAGTGGCAATGCTTTCTTCCGACACGTGCAGGAGATTATGTTTGGTGTTGTTGTGATAAGCTACTACACCTCCAAGAAATATCTCGGATGATCCCGGGACTGAGGTGATCGCAGCCGAAATGGCTCCCCCAGTGCAGCTTTCGGCTGTGGCGATTGTCAAGCCTTTCTCCTTAAGAAGTTTAACTGCTATCTCAGCTAACGGAAGATCTTCGCTCCACACGATATTTTTTTCGAATATATGCTCCAATTCAGCGAGCTTGCTATCAAGAATACGGTTTATTTCATCTTTATCCTTGCCTATACCGTCAAGGCGGAGTCTAACGAGTCCCGGAGTCGGCAGATAAGCCAGATGTACGCCTTCGGGAAGTTTCTTCTCCCAGTCGCTCAGACGTTCGGCAATTTCCGATTCGATGATGTTGAAGATAAGTGTAGTGCGATGAGCTATTGCAAGTTCACTGCCATATTTTTTCATCAGTTGCGGGAATACTTCGTTGCGGAACATGGTAATGGCCTCAAACGGAACTCCCGGCATTGAGACGAGTGTTTTATTATCTTTCTCGAACCACATGAGCGGTGCTGTTCCGACGCTGTTCTGTATTACCCGGCACGAAGTGGGAACAATGGCTTGTGTAGCGGTGAGATTATTCAGCTCAATTCCACGTTTGGCACATATAGTTTTCACGTTTTCGAGAACGTCTTTATTCTCGACCATCTCACCACCGAATATTTCGGCGAGGACACCTTTGGTGATGTCATCCTTTGTGGGACCGAGTCCCCCAGTGGTGATAACCACATCATATTTCTCAAGTAAGGCGGCGATAGCCGATTTTATATCGTCCTTGTTGTCACCGACAGTCATTACTGAGCGCACGCTCCATCCGGCAGGAGAAATTATTTTTGCAATCTCTCCTGAATTTGTATCGTTTACTTGGCCTATGAGAAGCTCGTCGCCAATTACTAAAATAGCTATATCCATAATCGAATAGAACGTTTAATCAAATTGTTACTCTTGCGTAGGGAGCAGAGTCGTATCTACAGAAATCCTGTTTTAAATAGTGGTAGTATCCTGCGATAGCTACCATAGCAGCATTGTCGGTAGTGAATGATCTTTTGGGAATAAAGGCTTTCAGCCGGTGTTTTTTGCAGTAATCGGCTACGGCATTGCGAACCCCCGAATTAGCAGATACGCCACCACCGATAGCGACAGTTGTGACGCCAGTCTGCTTAACAGCTTTGTCGAGTTTGTCGAGGAGAATATCGATAATCGTTTTTTGTAGTGATGCCGCAAGATCGGCTTTGTTTTCCTCAATGAAGTCGGGATTTTCTTTTACAGCATCCCGAAGAGTGTACAGGAAAGATGTTTTTAATCCGCTGAAACTGTAATCAAGACCAGGTATATGCGGTTTCGCGAATTTGAATCGTGTTGCATCACCCTCAGCCGCGAGACGGTCGATATGAGGTCCACCGGGATAGGGGAGTCCCATGACTTTCGCGCATTTATCGAAAGCTTCTCCGGCAGCATCGTCAATAGTCTGTCCGAGAATTTCCATGTCGTCGTAGTTC
>CAZHHF010000139.1:0-5804 GCA_964531905.1 uncultured Bacteroides sp. | reverse complement strand
ATAACGATGCCGGCAACTGGGTGGGTATTCTTTTCGCCATTCAGGCTATAGGTTCGGTGGTGTGGGCGTGTGTTCTCCCTCAGTTCCGTAGCCGAAAGTTCTCTTATGCGTTGAGTCTGCTTCTTGGTGCGGCAGGTTTTATAACAGCCGGTGTCTTTACTGACCCGTATCTGCTTTTTGTTTCGTTCATTCTTGTGGGCTGTGCATGGGCCGCCATGCTGGCATGGCCGTTCACTATTCTTACCAACTCACTCAAGGGCGGAAATATAGGCGCTTATTTAGGACTGTTCAACTGCTCGATATGCATTCCGCAGATCATAGGCGCTGTGGCCGGAGGGTGGATTCTGTCGCTTCTCGGATCGCCCGATGAGCTTGCTCCGCAGTCGACTATGATGATAATCGCCGGTGTGTCGCTTGTGGCGGGTGCATTATCCGTAGGGCTGATCAAAGAGAAATAAGCTCTAAATTTTTAAAAGCGTTCAACTAATTGGTGGCCGGTTTTGTTATATAGTTAAAATTACAAACTTAATAATACAATCGACTATGATTAATGCAGACTCAGAAAAAGCAAAAGTAGCGGCTCAGGTTTCAGAAGTGGCCGCAGGAGTATCGGCAGAAGCCGCACAGATTGCCGCTCAGGCTAAATTGGACGATCTTAAGCAGCAGGCAGGTGAAAAACTCGACGCAGCAAAAGCTGCTTTCGGCCAGGTAAAAGATGCAAGTGCCGACAAGTTCGGAGCTTTTACCGACAAGATGAAAGATGTTGCAGGCGATGTTCTTGAAAAAGGCGCAGGATTGGCCGACAAATTAGCTTCGGCAGCGCGTAACGGCGCCGATAAATTAAAATCGTAAGAAATTAATCTATCAGTGAAAGAATAATAGTCTTCACGGAGCTAATATCTCCATGAGGACTATATTTTTTTTGAAAATCTTGTCAATGGCGCGAAAAAGCGTTATTTTTGTTGTTATTTATATTTAACCTCAATTTATATATGGAATCTATAAAAGTCAAGATAATCAACCGTTCACATCATCAGATGCCCGCGTATGCCACTCCGGGATCAGCGGGAATGGATGTACGCGCCTTTTTGTCGCATCCGATCGTGCTTCAACCGTTTGAGCGCGTACTCGTTCCTACGGGGCTATATGTTCAGTTGCCTCATGGACATGAAATGCAGTTGCGTCCGCGAAGCGGCCTTGCGCTGAAACACGGAATTACGTTAGTGAATACTCCGGGGACTGTGGATGCGGATTATCGCGGCGAGATCGGAGTTATACTGATAAACCTTTCAAAGGAACCGTTCGTGATCAATGACGGCGAACGTATCTGCCAGATGGTCATAACGACTTATACTCACGTAGAGTGGGAGCCGGTAGACCGGATCGATGAAACCGAGCGCGGCGACGGCGGTTTCGGCCACTCAGGTGTAAATTAACCGACAATTTTTCTTTGTTTATTATACATGTCAAGAAAACGATTAACCCTTCTGCCCGTTATCGCGGGGATTGTTCTGCTTGCAGGAATGATTGTTCCCCGAATGATGGCGCGGACTTCGGATGCCGACCGCAGAAAGTCGGATTATATATTTATGGAGGCCCTGAGGCAGAATACCTTAGGGAACCGCGACGCTTATTTCAAGCTCCTTTCACGTGCGGCCGAACTTAATCCCGATGAAACATCTTTGGGAACCGATCTCGGCTTCTATGAGATAGTTCTGTTCGGGCAGAGCGATTCGGTTATGCTCAACGAAGGTTTCAACCGCATGAAGCGTCATTTCGACGCGTCGCCCGAAGATTATTATTCATCGCTGAGTTACGGTACAATCGCTACTAAGCTCGGCGCTATGGATGAGGCAGTGAGAGTGTGGACGATGCTGGATTCGATCTATCCTGACAAGACCGACATAGCTCTCAATCTGGCAGATGTTCTTGCACATACCGGTGATTCGGCCAATATCAGGAAGTCGATAAGTATCCTGACCCGTATGGAACGGGTTCTCGGGCCGTCGCTGACTTTGACCGGCAGTAAGGTTCAGTCGTATATAATGCTTAATGATACGCTCGGGGCCAATTCCGAGTTGATGTCGTATATAAGTGCGTCGCCAAATGATGTGGAGGCGCTATTGGCAGCCGGCGATCTGAATATGGTTCTTCAGCGTCCCGATACGGCTATAGTGTACTATAACCGGGCGTGTGATACTGATTCGACAAACGGGCCGGCATTTTATAAACGGGCGGCGTATTATCAGGCGATAGGTGATTCCGCGAAGTATGACAGCGAGATTCTTGAGGTTCTGACAAAGGATAATCTTGAATTCGAGGTTAAAATGGAACTGCTTGCGGTTTATCTTAGAGACGTGTATAACGATTCGATCAAGCAACCTCAGGTAGAGGCTCTTTTCTCGGGGATGATCGACAAGCATCCTCATGAAGTTGATCTTCACAAGCTATATGCGTCGTATCTCGTTGAGATGAAAGATTTCCAGAGAGCCGCCGAGCAGCAGAACTATGCTCTTGACATAGATCCGTCGAATGAGAAAGACTGGATAGGGCTAATGATACTTTATGCCAATGCCGATGAGCCGGGTAAGGAGGTGAAGGCGGGTCGCGACGCCCTGCATTACTTTCCTGAAAGCGCCGATGTGACCTGGTATGTGTCAATGGCCTACATGACCGACAATCAGCCCGACAGCTCTTTAGTGTTTGCTAAACGGGCGGCTGATCTTGCGTTTGCAGCCGATTCTACCGATGTGGAAAAACTGTCGTCGATCTATTGTTCGATAGGGGATGCGTACTATGCTATGGAGAGAACCGACAGCGCATTTGTGAATTACGAGAAGTCGATCGAATATGATCCGAACAATCTGCTCGCACTTAATAACTGCGCTTATTATCTCGCATGCGAGGGTAAGGATCTGGACAGGGCGGAGGCAATGAGCGGCAGAACTGTAGCCGAGCAACCTGATAATGTCAGCTCGCTTGACACTTACGCATGGGTTATGTTTATGAAACGTGACTACAAGCAGGCAAAGGAGTTTATAGATAAGGTTCTTGAACTTGATCCCAAACCATCGGCCGATGTGTTGCATCATGCCGGCGATATATATTTCATGGCCGGTGACCCGACGAAAGCTGTCGAATTATGGAAGAAGGCTCAGGAGCTTGCTCCGGATAACGAACTTCTTCAACGTAAAATCAAGAACAAGGCATATTATTACGAATGAAAATCCTGACGAATGTAAGACTGACGATCGTGTGGCTGACGGCGGCATGCATGCTTGCCGGATGTCATTCCTCGCGCAAGACGGTGTCGGAACGGTTGCCTGAACGTGAAAAAGAATCTTATCAGGTGCGTTTCGACCGGTCGATCAATGAAGAGAAAGAGTGGACGGTGTTTTCTGTTCCGGTAAATCTTTCTGTTTCAAGGCCGACGGAGATCTCATTCAGCGGTAGGGCTTATTTCGTGAAAGATAAGTCGGTTTACCTGTCGTTGCGAAAGTTCGGTTTTGAGGTGGCGCAGATCAGCATTACTCCCGATTCAATAGTAGCGGTTGATAAATTCAATAAGAAATATGTGGCTGAAAGCGTAACTTCGTTGTCGGCTCAGACAGGCATGAGTGTAGGGGATATCCAGCGGCTATTTCTCGGCGAACCGTTTTTGCCGGGCGAAAAGCCTGTATCGGACAGGTTCGTTTTCGAGGGAGCGCCAGGTGGCGGCAGCTGGTTGGCAGTTCCATCGAAGCAGAGCCGATATGCAGATCTCGGTTTTGTTTTCTCGGATAGTGACGATTCGCTCACGGCATGCGCTATCGGAAATGCGTCGACTACTTTCACGATGGAATATGACGGGCGCGTGTCGACAGATGGGGGGAGTCTTCCATCGGTCGACCTACTCGCGTTAGTGTCGCCGGATTTCAGTGCCGCAGTCACTTTCAAATGGTCATGGAATCAAGCCAAGTGGGGTTCGGAATCGGATATAAACAAATTCCGTAAGCCCACATCATCTTATAAACGAATAGATGCAGCATCGCTTCTCAAGGCATTAGCTCCGAAATAAATCAGTCGCGTTCCTGAAAATGAAAAAAATCCTTTTATTGCTCATCACATTTCTGATAACGGCATCCATTACCGATGCCGCTCAACCGCGTACACGTAAATCCCAGCAGAAGAAAGCGACAACGTCGGCGACCGTGAGGCAGCGTCAGCGTGCCAACCGTCAGGCAATAAAGGAAACGTCGAAAAAGATTGAGGTAAACCGCCGCGAAATAGAGAAACGGCTTTATGATCTTGAGGCAGTGGGTGTGGAAATGGGTAATCTCAATAAGGAGATAAATGCGCTGAACAGTGCTGTTGTGGCTCTTGACAAGCGTATATCGGCAGTTGATGATTCGGTTAACGCGCTCAATGACCGGCTGTCGTCGATGAGGGCTAAATATGGTTCGGCCGTAAAGAAAATCTATTCACGGAACCGGAACGCGACGTCGGATCTTGCGTTCGTATTCTCGGCGAACAGTGTCGGCGAGGCTTACCGCCGAAGCCGTTCCCTTGAGCAGTTCTCGAAATGGCGCAAGCGGAAATCGGAAGAGATAGAGTTGCTAAAAGGTGAGCTGAACGAGCGTCGCAATTCGCTGGATAAACTGAAGACTGAGCGATCGGAACAGCTTGCCGTGCTAAATGAAGGGATGGCGCAGCTAAAACGGAGAAAGGATGAGAGTGACCGGCTCGTGACTGTTCTGAAACGCCAGAGCGGGCAACTTAAAAAGGTGTTGAGCGACAAGGAACGTGAGGCAGCGGCACTTGAGGCTGAACTTCAGCGCCTGATCGAGGCCGAGCAGCAGCGTGCGCTTGAAGAACAGCGCCGTAAGGAAGAGGAGGAGAGAAAGCAACGTGAAGCCGAAGAGCGCAAAAAGCGTGAAGCCGAGGAACTGAAACGGAAGGAACAGGAGAAAAAACAGGAGCAGGCTAAGGCTATAGGCTCCACCGAATCAAAGCCGGCATCCAAACAGGAATCAAAATCGAAAAAAGGAGCGGTTGCGGAAAGCAGTAAGATAAAACCGGTTCCGGAATCGTCGACACCGAATAAGAAAGAGAAGAAAACTAAACCGGCTCAGAGTGTGGCGAAAGGTGCGACAGGAAGTGACTTCGCATCGAATCGTGGTCGGATAACCTTCCCCGTAAAGGGATCGTACAGGATAGTTAAACCGTTTGGCCGCAGTAAGCATCCCGAACTCAAATATGTTGAGACGGATAACCCCGGTATTGATATAGAAACTTCGCGGGGGGCGGATGTGCTTGCGGCTTTCGACGGAAAAGTGAGCGATATCTTCCGTCTGCCGGGCTATAATACGATAGTGATGATCCGTCACGGCAACTATCTGACGGTTTATGCCAATCTCGGTTCAATAACCGTGAAGAAGGGGGATACGGTCAAGAACGGTCAGAAGATAGGGAATGTCTTTTCGGATCCTGACAATGACGGACGTAGCGTTCTTCATTTTGAGATAAGAAATGAAAAAGCCAAAGAGAATCCATCTGACTGGCTCGCTATAAAACAATAATCACTATGACTCAAGCGGCTCCGAAAGAGAATCTGATCCGAAGGACGCTTCGTGCGCTCGGCCTGTTTGGCGGAGTGCAGGGGGTGAATGTGGTGTTTTCGGTGTTGCGAGTGAAATTAGTGGCACTATGGCTCGGGCCGGATGGTATGGGACTGTTCAGCATTTTCAATTCAGCGGTCGATATGGTGTCGTCGGCAACGCAGCTGAGCCTGCGGGCAAGTTCTGTACGTGATATTTCTACTGCAG
>CAZHHF010000138.1:0-5824 GCA_964531905.1 uncultured Bacteroides sp. | reverse complement strand
AGGTTACTGAAGCCGATTGCCCCGATGGTGTTCTGAAATTTGTTCGTGATGAACGCCGCCGTGAGTTATGCTTTGAAGGACATCGCTGGTTCGATCTCCGTCGTACCGGCATGCCGGAGATCAAACACACCATTCACACCAGTGAGGATAAAGTGACGGTTTATACACTTAAGCAAAACGATCCTCTCTATACAATCCCGGTTCCCGACCGTTCGCTTGAACTTAACGGATTATTGAAACAGATTCCTCTTGGCGATGTTCCCCGCGTCGGTAATGAAGAGAATTATCAACCTTTGAATTGAAATGTTATCGGTTATGAAAAAGAATATATTCTATACAGCTTTAGCACTTCTGTCGCTTACTGCATGTAATACCGGACTTGAAGGTCCGCTTGAACCGACAGGCAACTATTCGCCGCTCCGTTTTGAATTTCCTCAGGGAGATAACGATTTCGATAAAGAGATAAAAGCGCTTTACGATCAGTTCGGAGTATATTTTATCTACAAGGATGTTACAATGGAGGATCTTAACCGCCGTTGGACATCGGTCGGAACAAGTGGTGTGTTATATACAAGTGAAGATCTTCCCGATAACCTTGTTCCATTTTACGTGAACTTCTTCAAGAATCACGTGCTGTCGTATGTAAGTCCTGAAATGGCAATGACCGCCCTCCCGGTGAAGATTTATATGCTCGATAAACTGGAGGAATTTAAGGATCCCAATGAAGAAGATCCCGAAGAACCTGGGACTGGTACAGAAACCGGTACAGGCACCGGTACGGGTACAGGCACTGGAACCGGAACAGGTACTGGGACAGGTACAGGAACCGGTCAAGAAGTGGTAAAAGATATTTCCACAATCAAGACCGATGGATTTGATTACTGGGCAGTTAGTTTTACTCGTGACGGTATCGAGAAAAATGATCCAAAAACGATGAAAGTTGCGCGTTGCGTATTCATTTATCGTATGATTAAGGAATCTCTTATTTCCGGCCTTATCAAAGATCCGACTAAGATTCGTGAGATGCTCGATCTGGAAACAAAACTTGTGAATAAACCCGAGACTGACCCCAATTCCCATCATAATCGTGGTCTTCCAAAGTTTATTGATGAGTCATTTGTCGACAAAGTGATAGCCGGAAGAGTTTTCCCGGCTGAAACTAAAGATAACAGCTATTATATAAGTCAATGTGACCGTCTTAGCAGCGATCCCTCTCACTATTATCTATTGATGCACGTGAGAATGGCGATGTTCTATAATCATGATGAAGTATATGCGAAATATGCCGGCTATCCTCTCCTTCTTGAAGTGTATGAAGCTGTTCTCGATTATTTCCTCACTGAATACGGTATTGATCTCGCAAATGTAGCTGATGGTCCAACAGTTTAAAATGTATAATTATCTCAGATAGTTAACCTGTAGATTAAACGGATAGGGACGGCTGGTTTAAACCAACAGCCGTTTCTATCCCTTTTAATGAATAGTCTGTCCTATGATTTCTTTTACACGGAAAATATTTATCCTTCTGTTGCTTTCGGTCGGTTCGGTATTTACCGGTTTTTCACGATCGGTTGGAGTCGATGCCATAAACCGCATTGTCGATGCGTCTGATAGGATAATCAAGGCTAAAGGGAATATTTCAAATCTTGATTCGTTGCTCGCATCTCTTCCGGTCGTTTCAATCAACGATTCTGCGCTTGATTCGGTGTTGACCGATAAGAATACACGTAAGGTTATTAATGCAATCTATATGATAGCTGATCTGAAGAACGGAAGTGAACTGAATGAAGCGCGCGATGCCATCTCGTTTACTACGTTATTCCCTTTCAGAAAGTTAAACGAGAATGATTTCAGGAAGCTTCGCGATGTGTTCAACACTGATAAACCGATGCTTCACAAAGCATATCTGTCGCAGATAGAGTTTGCTTTTCGCAACAACGGTCCGTTACCGGGTCTGTTGTCATTGCGTCCTTTGATCGAAGAAAAAATATCGCCATGCGAAGAAAAGGGAAAAGCACTCGCTGTGATTGACCGGTATATTCCGATTGCCGATGGTAAGCCGGCTCCGGTTGTGACGTTTGTCGATGATAAAGGGAAGCCATTCAGTATAGCTGATTATCGTGGAAAAACTATCGTTATTGATGTGTGGGCCACGTGGTGTCACAACTGTCTGAAGAAGATGCCCGAACTGGTTAAATTGCGCCGCGAGTACTCTAAGAATAAAAATATAGTTTTTCTTACAGTCTCCATCGACCGAAACGACGATCTTAAGAAATGGAAAGAATTTTCCAAGAAGTATTCGATCGCCGGTAAGGATAATCTGATCGCCGTAGGTTCTGCCAATAAATCGGAATTTGAGTCGCTCTATTGTATAGAGGGAATTCCACGTTGTATTGTTATTGACAGCGAAGGAAATCTCGTATCGGCCTATGCACCCGGTGCCGGAGAAGAATTGGAAACATTGATAAAATCTATTATATAAACATTGGATATGAAACGGATTTTTAGTATCGTATTGTTGGCCTGCATGACCTTGACCGCTCTGGCCGACGGAGGAATCAAATTTGATAACATCACTTTGAAGGAAGCTCTTGCCAAAGCCGGTAAGGAAGGTAAGAAAGTTTTTGTCGACTGTTATATCCCCACCTGCGGACCGTGTAAATTTATGGCTCAGAATATCTTTACCGAGAAAGAGTGCGGCGATTTTATGAATCCGCAGTATGTAAGCATCATGAAGGATCTTGAAGTCGACACTGATATCGCCAAAAATTACGACGTCATGATTTATCCTACATTTCTTATCCTGAATCCCGATGGAACCGTTTTTCATAAGATTGAAGGTGGCGCTGTAAAAGAGGTGCCTAAATTCATTGAAAAAATGAAGAACGCTATCGCGATAGGGGAAATGAAAGAGAAATATAATGCAGGTGAAAGGAATATTGAATTCTTAAATGAATTCTTTACCGCTCTTGCAAAGCAGGATAACAGATCATTGCGCCAGATACTGGATGAATATGTGCCGTCCAACAGTATCGAACAGCTTACCGATCCTCAGCGATGGGAATTGATTACGTCCTCGGTGACGATGACTAACTCACAGGCTTTCCGTCATTTGTTTAATAACCGTAAGAGTCTTTCAAAGAAGCTTGGAGCTGAGAAAGTCAATGAGAGCCTGATGGCGATGTATGGTTCCGAATTTGGCAATATAAAAAGAGCGACTATATCAAATGTAGACTTCACTCCGCGTATAAACGATCTTAAGGAGCTTGAAAAAGAGAAATGTCCCGGTACGGTGGCTCTCCGCAACTCGATGCTGTTCCGTCAGGTAATCAATAACCGTCAGAGTAACCGGATCGGTGAGGTTGTGGCCGCTATTGCCGAGGTTGATAAAAAAGTCACCGATGAATCAGCTCGCGTAGAAGCCTTGAAAAATCTTGTAGGCATTGAGAGAATTCTTGATGCATCTCAGAAACAGACGGTGGTATCCGCTCTTAAGAAGGCATGCGGTTCACTGAGTCCTGAGAATTCCTCGGCGGTAATGAAAGCGCTCCCGGGATTGAAGTGATACTGATTTATCAATCTTTTCAAAGTTAAAGGCATGGTCATCGGGCTATGCCTTTTTTTGTATATTTTTTGTAATTTTGTGTTCTGAAATAATCATCATCGCAATGCTTACTACAGATAAATGGACGTGCCGTGAACTTGTGGAGCTAATGTCGGCTCATGGAGTGAAACAAGCGGTTATCTCGCCGGGAACGCGCGATACGCCGCTGATAATGGCGCTTGTTCGTTCGGGGAAAATCGCAACTCATTCTGTTATCGATGAGCGGAGTGCCGCTTTTATAGCTCTTGGAATGGCTTCTGTATCGGGCATGCCGGTTGCACTCGTATGTACATCGGGAACTGCCATGCTCAATTATGCTCCTGCTGTTGCTGAGGCCTATTACCGCCATATCCCGCTTATCGTCGTTTCAGCTGACCGACCTGCCGAATGGATTGACCAGGACGACAGTCAGACAATCCGTCAGTCATCGGCATTGGCCAACATTGTGCTTGCATCATATAATTTTAACGGTTCACCTGCGGGTGATGATGAACGATGGATGATAAACCGCCGGATCAACGAGGCGTTGCTGTGTGCGACAGGAAACTGTAGCGGTCCGGTACATATCAATGTTGCAATCGGTGAACCTATTTCGGGAACAGAAGAGATCGGGCAGCATAACGCACGCGTTATAACCCGCATAACCGGCAATGAGATTCCGACCGCTTTGATGCGCGAATTCGGATGTGAGATCGCTTCACCTTTGAAAGTGATGGTTGTGGTCGGTTTCAATCCTCCCGATTCCAGATTGAACCGTTCGCTCCGTCGCCTGGCACAGTTGCCGAATTTTATCGTGCTTGCCGAGCGGACAGCCAATCTTCATTCATCTGATTTCATAGATGTCGTCGATGAATCGCTCTTTATGGCAATGACAGATGAGCGGCTTGAAGAGTTGAGGCCGGATATACTGATCACTACCGGTGGTAGCCTTGTGAGCCGTCCGCTTAAGGAACAGCTCCGCCGCTGGCATCCGAAGCACTGGTATGTGGGATATAACACCGGAATCGTAGATTGCTTCATGTCGGTGGAACGTATTTTTGATGTCGCTCCAGTGCATTTCTTCATGAAGTTGGCCTCGGCGATGCAGCCACATAGGGAACCGTCGGGTTACGCATCCCTTTGGCACTCATTCTATGACTCATTGAAAGTGAGACTGAACGGGTTTAAAGCCGGATGGTCAGATCTCGCAGCTGTGAGGTATATCGCATCGTTGTTGCCTGCACATTGTAATTTGCAGGTATCTAACGGAATGACGTTGAGGTATCTGCTTTCGGCACCAAAGCTTAGTGTACATAGGTTAGACTGTAACCGGGGAGTAAGCGGTATCGACGGTTCTGTTTCGACAGCAGTAGGTGCATCGCTTGAATATAATGGAGATACTGTTCTGTTGACCGGCGACATGAGTGCGCAGTATGATATAGCGGCTCTCGCGTCACCGTTGATAACATCACGTTTCCGTATGATTGTAATTGCAAACGGCGACGGTGGAATATTCCGGGTCATACGTACAACACGTAAGCTTCCGGAACTCGACCACTATATAGCTTCACGAGTGAATTTCCCTGCGCGTCAGCTTGCCGATGGGTACGGTTTTGCTTATTATGAAGCATCGTCCATGAATGAACTGAAGAATGTGTTGCCGGTCTTTATCGCCGATAGCAGTCATAAGGCAATGCTTGTTGTGAGAACCGATTCGGTTGAAAGTGCTGCAGTAGCATCGGATTATTACAGATATTTAAGAACTTTAAAATAAAAAAGATATGTCAAAGCGTGAATGGAAAACCATAAAGGAGTATGAAGATATTCTTTTCGAATTCCACGAAGGAATTGCAAAAATAACGATTAACCGTCCTGAAGTATATAATGCTTTTCGCCCGCAGACCAACTTTGAGATGCTTGATGCGATGGCCTATTGTCGCGAATCGCCCGAGGTTGGTGTTGTAGTTCTTACCGGAATCGGCGACAAGGCATTCTGCTCCGGCGGAGATCAGAAGGTAAAAGGTATCGGAGGATATATTGACAATAATGGCGTTCCGCGCCTGAATGTGCTTGATCTCCACAAGGCTATCCGTTCTATTCCTAAGCCTGTGATCGCGATGGTCAACGGTTATGCTATCGGCGGAGGAAACGTTCTTCAGGTAGTATGCGATCTTACGATCGCAAGTGAGAATGCCCGTTTTGGTCAGACCGGTCCGAAAGTGGGTAGTTTCGATGCCGGAT
>CAZHHF010000137.1:0-5834 GCA_964531905.1 uncultured Bacteroides sp. | reverse complement strand
CCATGTTACATACTGTTATACAGTTGTCGTAACAGTCGCGCACAACCTCATATTCTACCTCTTTCCATCCCTTCAGGGATTTCTCGATCAGAACCTGGGGAGAGAACGAAAGTGCTTTCTCTGTTAGTGAAACAAGCTCCTCGGGAGTATCGCAGAAACCGCTGCCGAGACCACCTAAGGCGTATGCAGCGCGAACAATTACAGGATAGCCGAGCTTTTCAGCTGCTGCCAGTGCGTCGTTTACTGAATTTACTGCTTCGCTTTTGATTGTTTTAACGTCGATTTCATCAAGTTTCTTAACGAACAGCTCACGGTCTTCGGTATCCATGATTGCGCGTACCGGAGTACCTAATACGCGCAGATTATATTTCTCGAGAACTCCCGATTCATAAAGTTCTACTCCGCAGTTAAGAGCGGTTTGACCTCCGAAAGCGAGTAAAATACCGTCGGGACGTTCTTTCTCAATTACCTTCTCCACAAAATAGGGAGTGACCGGAAGAAAATATATTTTATCGGCGAATCCGTCCGATGTCTGTACTGTTGCGATGTTCGGGTTGATAAGAATTGTTTCGATACCCTCTTCTTTCATCGCTTTGAGAGCCTGTGAACCTGAATAATCGAACTCACCGGCTTCTCCGATCTTTAACGCGCCACTACCGAGCAGCAGGACTTTTTTTATGGTCTTGTCAATCATTATGCTTCTATATTGTTGGAAGGTGATTACAATAACTTGATGAAATTGTCGAAAATAAACTCAGTGTCTTTCGGACCCGACGATGCCTCGGGATGGAACTGAGCTGAGAAGAAAGGCTTGGTTTTGTGGCGGATCCCTTCGTTGGTGCCGTCGTTCATGTTGATGAACAGTGGCTCCCAGTCGGCCGGAAGAGTCTCTGAGTCAACTGCGAAACCGTGATTCTGCGATGTAACGAAGCAACTCTGTGTACCGGCTGTCATAACCGGCTGGTTATGGCTTCTGTGACCATATTTAAGTTTATAAGTCTTCGCACCGGCTGCCTTTGCAAGAAGTTGGTTACCCATGCAGATACCGCATATCGGTTTCCCTATTTCTATCGCTTTTCTGATGTTGACAACTGTTTCCTCAGCCATATCGGGATTACCGGGACCGTTTGATATGAACAGACCGTCGTAGGGGATCTGAGTGAAATCATAGTTCCACGGAACTCTTACTACTTTCACTCCGCGGCGGGTCAGACATCTGATTATATTGTGCTTTGTTCCGCAGTCGATCAAAACAACCGTCTTCTCTCCGTCGCCATGGATCTCTACTTCGCGGCAGCTCGTTTTACCAACAAGATTCTCGAGATTCGGATCATAGAACGGCACATCCTCACATCCTTCGATGATGATTTTTCCGAGCATTGAACCTTTTTCACGGAGATGCTTGGTGAGCGCGCGTGTGTCGATTCCGTAAATTCCTGGGATTTTCTCCTCTTTGAGCCATTCCTCCAATGAGCGGTCGGCCTGCCAGTGGCTGTGTTCCCATGAATAGTCCTGTGCAACTATCGCTTTGCAATGGATCTTGTCACTTTCATAGAATTCACTCACATCATCTTTTTCCCGACGGGGAGGAACTCCATAGTTTCCGAGAATGGGGTAGGTGGTGACAAGAATCTGACCCTCGTACGACGGGTCGGTCAGACTTTCAGGATAACCAGTCATTGCTGTATTAAACACTACTTCACCGGCTGTCGATGATTCGTAGCCGAATGACTTTCCTTCGAACTGGGTGCCGTCTTCCAGTATGAGTACGGCGCGCTTTGTTTCACGCATAAGATTGAATGATTGGTGTTATTATTGTTCTTAATGCGGTTGACAGACGAATTTCCTATCGTGAAAACCGTGCAAAGATACGTATTTTTTTTGTGCAATCATAAATCGTTCTTCACTTTTTGTTCAATTATGTTAATTTTGTGTCACAATCGTCATCGTTCGGAATTTGATTATAAAACTAATGCAAATTTCTGTTTAGAAATTATAAAATGTATTAATTGTATTGAGAGATTTAAACATTCTTGTTACATTTGCTAAAATTAAATATTATCTGATATTGATATGAAACCAAATTTAAGTTCACAGATAAAACTGGAACGAATTCCACGTCGCTATTATGCTCCTGCAAGTGACTTTGAACGCGTGTCACTTACTAGTGAAGAGAACATCTACACCCGAATCTTTGAAACAGCCGCCGAAGGTAGCGAATATCTCGCTATGCACGTTGTTAATTTGATCAATAAGACTCTTGATCAAAAAGAATACTGCGTGATTGCTCTCGGAGCAGGAAAAAGCACTCACTCGGTATATGCTACACTCATAGACCTATATAAAAAAGGTGAGGTATCGTTCGAGAAAGTGATTGTTTTCAATATAAGCGAATTTTATTCAGGAGAGGCTACAGGCCCAAGCACTTTCAGCCGCTTGCGCCAGGTATTTCTCGATCACGTGAACATCCGTCCCGAAAATATTCATACCATCGACACCGCTGTCAAGAAAGAACAGCTCTACGATTCATGCCGCGAATACCTGCAGAGAATTGAAAAATGCGGAGGACTTGATCTTACTCTCTGTGAGATCGGAGCAAACGGAAGTCTCGCGTTCAACGAACCAGGATCGCTTGAAACCGGAACATGCCGCCTCGTTCTGCTCAGTAACGACACCCGCCGCCGTATGGCAAAGGAATACAATGTCGATTCAGCGCCCGCGACTGCAATTACACTCGGTCTCGGTGATATCATGAAATCTTCGCGCATCATGTGCATGGCATGGGGAGAAAACCGTGCTAAAGTGATTAGCAAGACGATAGAAGGACCGGTTACCGATGAAGTTCCCGCTTCAATACTTCAGCGTCATAACCACACCCGCATAGCACTCGACCTCTCGGCCGCCGAAGATCTTACCCGTCTGTCACATCCGTGGAAAGTAACCTCATGCGAGTGGAACGACAAACTTATCCGCCGTGCTATCGTTTGGCTTTGCGAGAAAACCGGTAAACCTATCCTTAAGCTTACCGACAAAGATTATAACGATTGGGGCCTCGGTGAACTTGTTGCTCTCTATGGATCAGCCTACAATGTAAATATAAAGGTGTTCAACGAACTTCAGCACACTATTACAGGCTGGCCCGGAGGTAAACCCGATGCCGACGATACATACCGTCCCGAGCGCGCCAATCCTTATCCAAAACGTGTGATTGTATTCTCACCTCACCCCGATGATGACGTCATCTCTATGGGTGGAACACTCCAGCGTCTTGTTGATCAGGGACACGACGTTCATGTTGCTTATGAAACCTCGGGTAACATTGCAGTTGGTGATGAGGATATGATGCGTTATTTCCTTATGATGGATAAGATCGCTCCTCAGTTCGGATTCAACACCGATAGCTACCTTAAGCTTTCAGGTGATGTGCGTAGCTTTGTTGCCGGCAAGACTCCGGGTGAGATGGATACAAAAGAAATCCGTGAGATCAAAACAATGATTCGTCAGGCCGAAGCTACTATCGCATGCGAATATATTGGTGTTAAACCTCAGAACATTCACTTCCTCCGCCTCCCGTTCTACGAAACAGGAACAATCAAGAAAGGTGAACTTTCACAGCGCGACGTTGACATTGTCAAAGCGCTTCTTGAAGAAGTTAAACCTCACCAGATCTTTGTTGCCGGCGACCTCGCCGATCCCCACGGAACCCACCGCGTTTGTACCGATGCCGTGCTGGCTGCTATTGACGAGCTGATTGATGAACCGTGGATGAACGATTGCCGTGTGTGGATGTATCGCGGTGCATGGGCAGAATGGGAAATCGACCATATCGAGATGGCTGTACCCATCAGTCCCGAACAGCTCCGTTCGAAACGTAACTCAATTCTGAAACATCAGTCACAGATGGAGAACGCACCGTTCCTCGGTGATGATGACCGACTTTTCTGGCAACGTGCCGAAGAAAGAAACCGCGCTACTGCCACTCTGTATCAGAATCTCGGTCTCGCGTCCTACGAAGCTATGGAGGCATTCGTGGAATACCATCCGATTAGATAATGGATAATAAAAGATAATAATAAGAGTTTTTATGAATACACCGGTTGCTTGCGAAAGTAGCCGGTGTCTTTTTTAGGATAATTAAGAGAACTCACAGTCTAAATTAGAGAAGATGTGTCGGCTCTTTTGGAAAAAATCAGTAAATTTGCCAATTAATATAGAAAATGACGCCTGATAATGAAAAATATAAGAAACTTCTGCATAATAGCTCATATTGATCACGGTAAATCTACGCTTGCCGACCGCTTGCTTGAATTTACCAATACTGTCGCTGCCAAAGATCTTCAGGCACAGGTGCTTGATGATATGGATCTTGAAAGGGAACGGGGTATTACGATCAAAAGCCATGCGATTCAGATGGACTATACTCTCGATGGAGAGAAATATGTTCTGAACCTCATTGACACTCCGGGACATGTGGATTTCAGCTATGAAGTTTCTCGCTCGATTGCCGCATGTGAAGGCGCTCTTCTGATTGTCGATGCCTCACAAGGTATCCAGGCGCAGACAATCTCCAATCTTTATATGGCGATTGACAACAATCTCGAGATTATCCCTGTGATCAATAAAGTCGATCTCGACAGCGCTAAGCCCGATGAAGTCGAGGATCAGATTGTGGAACTTCTCGGATGCAAACGTGAAGAGATTATCCGTGCAAGTGGAAAAACCGGAATCGGTATCCCTGAGATTCTCGAAGCTATCGTAAACCGTATTCCCGCTCCCGAAGGAGATCCCGAAGCTCCGTTACAGGCCCTTATCTTTGATTCAGTGTTCAATCCTTTCCGTGGAATCATAGCTTATTTCAAGATCGTAAACGGAAAGATACGGAAAAACGACTTCGTGAAATTTGTCGCAACCGGCAAGGAGTATCATGCCGATGAGATTGGAGTGCTTAAACTCGATATGGCGCCGCGTGAGGAACTCTCGGCAGGCAATGTAGGATATATAATCTCAGGAATCAAGACTTCACGCGAGGTGAAGGTCGGCGATACTATTACCCATGTGGAACGCCCTTGTAGCGAAGCGATCGACGGATTTGAGGAAGTGAAACCGATGGTGTTTGCCGGAGTTTACCCCATAGAGACCGAAGATTTTGAGAATTTGCGCGCGTCGCTCGAAAAGTTGCAGCTTAACGATGCATCGCTTACCTTTACTCCCGAATCATCGGCCGCTCTTGGATTCGGATTCCGTTGCGGATTTCTCGGACTTCTCCACATGGAGATAATACAGGAGCGACTGAGCCGTGAATTTGATATGGAGGTCATCACCACTGTTCCTAACGTTTCCTATAAGGTTTTTGATAAAAAAGGGAACATGACCGAGGTGCATAACCCGTCAGGCTTGCCCGATATAACTCTGATTGATCATATTGAGGAGCCGTATATCCGTGCATCGGTGATTACCGCTGCAGATTATATCGGACCGATTATGACACTCTGTCTAGGAAAGCGAGGCGAACTTATTAAACAGGAATATATCTCGGGTAACCGCATCGAGATAACTTTCGACATGCCTCTCGGTGAGATCGTGATTGACTTCTACGATAAGCTTAAATCCATCTCGAAAGGATATGCTTCATTTGATTACCATATCCACGATTTCCGCGAATCGAAACTTATAAAACTCGATATACTTCTCAATGGCGAGAGTGTCGATGCACTGTCGACGCTCACTCATGTCGATAATGCCGTCACATTCGGTCGTAAGATGTGCGAGAAGCTCAAGGAGCTTATTCCTCGCCAGCAATTCGATATAGCCGTTCAGGCTGCTATCGGTGCAAA
>CAZHHF010000136.1:0-5889 GCA_964531905.1 uncultured Bacteroides sp. | reverse complement strand
GAGCAGCACGGATCCAGTCGGCATTGGGGAGATTGATACCGATCGGTGTAGCAGGATATGCGTCACCTGCAAGAATTGCAGCGGTAATAACTTTTGCTGATACACCTTTCACTTCAGGCTTGCGGAAACGTGGATCTACCGGAGAATGGTCCTCAAACCACTGCGCGTTACTGCTCAGCACTTCAGTACGATGCGATGCTTCAGGATTCTTGAAGTTAACGATCGATTCCCACGATGCGGTCATACCGAGCGGGTCACCGTAAGTTTCAATAAAACCGTTTATAAAATCTATCTGCGAATCGGTATCTCCGGCCCATAAAATAGAATAGGTGTCGAAATCGCGAAGATCACCGGTTTTATAATATTTTACAAGTGTATTGATAATCTCTTTCTGCTTGTCGTTTTCGGCATACTGTGCAGCTTTTTCGAGATTCTCTACGATTTTCACGATCGCATCGTTGTAAAGACCGCCAACCTTGTAGATTTTTTCAACGACCTTTCCATTCTCCTTAACCACTTTGGCATTGAGACCGTAGGAAATCGGAGTAGGATCCGACGGATTCTTAATTGCCGCATAATATGCCTCGACCTCATCCTGAGTCACACCTTCATACAGATTACATGCCGAGGTCTTTATAAGATCGGCGCCTTCGGCCTGATTCACACGCTTGGCCAATGTTGACGGATTAAATATCACATCCAAAAGCAGATCTACATTCTCCGGACACTTGTCAGCCGGCAATTTCGCTATCTCACCACGAAGAAAAGATTCCTTGAATTCAGGAACGAACTTATCCATCGAATAATGGTGATGTATGCCGTTTCCGAACCAGATTTGCTTAAGATATTTTTCAAGTGCCTGATAATCGGCAGATTTTTTATCACCGTCATAATTTACATAAACCGATTCGATCAGCGAACGCACCGGCAGATTGTAAGCGCAGTTCTGATCGGTTAGTATATCACGACCGTATAGAGCTGCTTCGGTCAGATAGTAGATCATCTTCTTCTGCGAGGGAGTCAGAGCCTTGAACCCGGGAACCTCATAACGAAGCACTTCAATATCGGCAAAGCGGTCGGCGCTATAATTAAAGTTTTTATCTTCTTTTGCAGTCATTGTATTAAAGGAAAGTAACGACGACAACACGATTGCGGCTGCCGTGTGAGTCAGTTTATGATTGTACATGATATTTGATTTGGTTTATTCAACATACAGAATCAATCCTTTGAGATATTCTCCCTCGGGATGATATATATTTATCGGATGATCGGCCGGCTGAGTCAGCTGATGCAGGATTCTCACTCGCCGGCGTGCCTGTGCCGCTGCCGAGAATACGGCAAGGCGGAACTGCTCCTTACTTACAGCCTGAGAGCATGAGAACGTGAACAGCACTCCTCCGGGAGCGATCTTTTCAAACGCTCTTGCATTGATACGCTGATACCCGCGTAAAGCATTCTTTAACGCACTTCTGTGTTTGGCGAACGCCGGAGGATCGAGAATAATCAGGTCGTATGCATTTCGTTCCATACCGTCAAGAAACTTGAAAGCATCCTCGGCAAACGCTTTGTGGCGTGGATCACCGGGAAAATTAAGTTCCACGTTGGCATTTGTAAGAGATATCGCTTTCGCCGATGAGTCAACCGAATGAACAAGTTCGGCACCTCCTCGCATTGCATAAAATGAGAATCCACCGGTGTAGCAGAACATATTCAAAACCTTACGTCCGGCCGAGAAGCGTTCGAGCAACGCGCGGTTATCACGCTGATCTACAAAGAATCCGGTTTTTTGTCCTTTAAGCCAGTCGACATAGAAACGCAGTCCGTTCTCCATCGCCACATTCGTTTCGAAACCTCCGGCGATATAATCGTTCACAGGATCGAGACGCGCTTTATAGGGCAACGTAGTTTCCGACTTATAATATACATTATTTATATTAAGGAGATCTATTGAAGTGAGCGCCTCGGCAATCATCATTCTCGAATAATGCATACCGGGGGAATGAGCCTGCACAACCGCGGTGTTTCCATAAACATCGATTACAAGGCCCGGAAGAAAATCTCCCTCACCGTGAACGAGACGGAAAGCGTTATTATCGGGACGGATAAGATTAAGAACCTGCCGCAGGCGGAATGCCTGAATCAACCGTTCGGTAAAGAAGTCCATATCGATCGGTCTGTCGCTGAAATCAAGGATTCTGACTGCAATACTCCCTATCTGATAATGACCGGTTCCGATCAGGCGTCCGGTTGAAGAGTAAACCGCAACAACATCACCCTCTTCAATTCCCTCCTGGATATTTGCGATTGCTCCGGAAAAGACCCACGGATGAAAACGGTCAAGCGATTCTTCCTTACCTCGGCGCAAGGTTATTTTTCTCAGTTCTGAAATCATTTCAATATAAATCGGTATATATCGTTAGCATTAGCATAAATCATAAGCAGCACAAGGAACGTAAGTCCTACCATCTGGGCATACTCCAGCACTTTTTCACTCGGTTTACGGCGCGATACCATTTCGTATAACACAAACACGATATGACCTCCATCGAGCGCCGGAATAGGCAATATGTTCATAAAGGCGAGCATGATTGAAAGAAACGCGGTGATCTCCCAGAATGAGAGCCAGCTCCACCGTTCAGGGAAAAGCGAACCGATAGCACCGAAACCGCCCACGCTCTTTGCACCTGACTTCGTAAACAGATATTTGAGCGATGTCACATAGGTAACCAATTTATTGGTTCCGTCTTTAACACCTTTCGGAATAGCCTCAAAGAAACCGTATTTGACTGTTTCAACATCATAGATCTCTGTCGGCTGCATGAACTGAAAACCGAGCTTTCCTTCCTGCGTCGGAGTAGCATTGAGTTTGATCTCCGAACCATCGCGGATCACCTTCAGATCCACATTCTTTCCGGCATAAGCGAGTAGCGCCGGAGCCAGTTCGGTATACGACGGAGTAAGAGAATCACCCACGGCTACAATACGGTCACCTTTGCGCAATCCGGCATCAGCCGCCGGCTCACCGTTAAGCACTTCGCTGACAAACACCGGCAGGCGGTAGGCCATAAAGCCTTTTGACTCATTCAGTTTAAGGATAAAATCTTCAGGGAGTGCAATCTCCACGGTATCACGACCGTTTCGCAGAACTGTAACCCGCGATGAATTAACGATCTTGAACAGATTCTCAGGATCGCTTGCTGAAATAGGCTTACCATCGGCAAGCAACGGAATATCACCGTTGCGGAATCCTACTTCCTGTGCAACAGGAACAAAATCCATCCCTGCATAAGCTTTCTCGTATGGAATATATTTTTCTCCCCAGTAGAACGCGATGCCAGCATAAATCAAGATCGCAAGCAGGAAATTGAAGAATACACCGCCGAACATCACGAAGAAACGCTGCCATGCCGGACGCGCACGGAAGTCGGTGGGATGCACCGGTTCCTCCATCTGCTTCTTATCCATCGACTCATCGATCATTCCGCCTATCGAAACATATCCTCCGAGCGGAATCCAACCGATACCATATACAGTGTCACGCCACGACGATTTTCCGGTTTCCTTATACCGTTCCTTTACCTTACGGGCGCGTTCAAGATCCTCATCTTCCGATGAGTTTTTACAGAAAAACGACCATTTACCCGTCAGTGGGTCAAACCGCACCAACGAGAACTTCGGATTAAAGAACAGATAGAAACGATCGGCCCTTATGCCGAACACTCTGGCAAAAAAGTAATGGCCCAGCTCATGAATAAACACCAGTAAAGCAAGCGCCAGAACAACCTGTAAACCTTTTATAAGAATTGATTCCATATATTCACCGTTTAATTAAAATGAAGCTATAGTCTCCGAAGCTATGCGGCGAGCGTCATCGTTTGATGCCACATAATCCTCATAAGCCGGATGCTGAATAAACTGCGAGCGGTCAACCGTCCGCATAATTACTTTATATATACCCGTAAACGGGATCTGTCTTCTAAGAAAAGCCGATACTGCAACCTCATTTGCCGCATTGATCACACATGCAGTGTTACCTCCGCGTCTGAGGGCATAATGTCCCAGTTCAACACACGGGAAGCGGTCCGTATCAGGCTTCTCGAAAGTAAGCGTATGGCTAATTGTAAAATCCAGAGGAGAATCCGAAGTCACAAGACGGGTAGCTTCCCCGAGAGCATACCTAATAGGCAGACGCATGTCAGGCACGCCAAGCTGCGCTTTTACGGCACCGTCGACAAACTCAACCATCGAATGTATTATAGACTGCGGATGAACGATAGGAACTATTTTTTCGGGATCTACATCAAAAAGCCATCGTGCCTCTATAATCTCAAAGGCCTTGTTGAGCATCGTAGCCGAATCAATCGTGATTTTGGCCCCCATTGACCAGTTAGGATGATGCAGAGCATCCTCCACTGTTGCATCTTCGATTTTTTCTTTCGGCATTGTGCGGAACGGACCTCCCGATGCCGTTATTATTATTCTCTTGACCGAATCTCGGTCCTCACCGGTCAGACACTGATATATTGCCGAATGTTCCGAGTCGATCGGAAGCATACGGGTTGAGTTCTTTCTAACGGCCTCCGTAACAATATCACCGGCCACGACAAGGGTTTCCTTATTGGCCAGCGCGATCTCTTTCCCGCTCTCTATCGCCCGAAGCGTGGGAGCGAGTCCGCTATAACCTACAGTGGCGTTCACCAGCGTGTCGAAGCAGTCGAGAGTCATAGCATCGCAAATAGCTTCCTGACCGGCTCCGGTTTTAATACCAAGCGGTTCAAGAGCTGAGCGTAATTTAAGATAGTGCGTCGGGTCAGCGATAATCGCCCATTCAGGACGGTATTTTATAGCCTGCTGAACTAATGTATCGACCTTTGTTCCGGCAATCAGAACCGTTGCCTTGAAACGGTCGGGATAATTCGATACCACATCAAGTGCCTGAGTTCCGATAGAACCTGTGGAACCGAGTATTGCAATCTTTTTCTGACGATTCACAGTCAAAAGTATTTATATATTCTCTGCAAATTTAGCAAAAATTTATGAGCGACACAACTATGCTTCTTCATCAAGAAACTCCACCTCATCGAGCAGGCGCCGGGCAAGCGACAGAACCGGTTGCTCAGCTTTCGAGATCTCGGCAGCGGCTATCTTGCGTGCAATCTCTTTTGATGACGGAAGAAGATTGAAGAGGAGTCTTAATGACGCATACCGATCCATCATCGCATCGGAAGCCGACAATTCCTCGGCAAATTCCAAAGCGAACGGCAAATGACGCAAAAGCTTATGACACAACATGTCGGCAACTTCAACCGACATCGATTCCCCTACCCATTTGCGGGCAAGTTCACGAGTCATCTCAGCACGCGGAAAGATCATCGGCGCAAGTAACATACTTTCGCGCGTCGTGCGGTTCTCCCACAGACGTTCGGCCATTTCGCGATTTTCACCAACAGCTCCGGCAATCTCCTGCAGCTGAGGCAGATTAAGACCGAAGATTATTTTGTAAGGCATCCCTGCCCTACGCATATTATCGGCGATAATACCGTTACGCATCGCAAAAAATTCGCGCTTTATCAGTTGTATATCGTTATAAGTTCCCATATAGCATTATTATTTCAGCAAAATTACAAAAAAAGACGCTATTTCACCGCATTTTCTCCAATCAGCAACTTTTTATCAAAATTTTTAAAATTTGATTGACATTTAGATTATTATTCGGAAAAATTTCCGTAATTTTGCAATCGATTATAAACCTCAGAAATAACCAATTAATAAAGATATAAATTCTTAAATTAATAAAAGATGACTATCGACAATTTCAACTTTGCAGGTAAAAAAGCAATTGTCCGCGTGGACTTCAATGTACCCCTCGACGAGAACGGTCACATCACT
>CAZHHF010000135.1:0-5923 GCA_964531905.1 uncultured Bacteroides sp. | reverse complement strand
ATATGGCGGCTATGAGCGTAGGCGCATTACCTACGATCCCTAACCGCAATTTTGCCTGACGGATATCATCGTTTATTTGAGCGGGAGTCATCGGCATGAGCGTAATGAATAAGTCTGTTGTTTGAGAAAATTGCCGAATTCTTCAACCGACTGCTGGTGAAGCAGCTGCTGTTCAACTGTAATCGGCTCGCCGACTGAAACATGGATCTCTTTTCCGCTTTTACGGAACACTTCGGCCGGTAGACGCAGGGTGCGAAGCTGCCAGCTTACGAGTCCCAGGAAATTAAACCACCATGAATTGCTGCCGTGAAAGAATATCGGTATCACCGGAACCTTCAGTTGCTCGATCAGTCTTATGACCGACGGTTGCCACTGGCGGTCATTAAGCTCACCTTTCCAGTTTATTTTCGACACGGCTCCGGCTGGGAAAAATCCAACGGGATAACCGGCTCTTACATTACGGATCACTTCCCTGATTCCTTTCATAGACACCGCTTTCTTTTTCGGATCGTCCGATGCGAGAGCATCCACTGCGATGAAGTTGGGACGCATGGCCGATATCTGATTGAGAATCATGTTCACCATAACCTTGTATTCGGGTCGGCGCGAAGCGATAAGATAAATCAGTGTTATTCCGTCGAGAGCGCCGAACGGATGGTTGGAGACCGTTACGAACGGACCCTCGGGAAGATTGTCGAGAATCTGTTCATTGTCGATTCTCAGTTTTATCTTGAATTCATCGAAAAGAAGCCTTTTCACAAACTCGGCTCCGGGAGTATCGCAGTTTCTTGAATGAACATCGTTTACTTTGTCGACCGAAAGCCAGTGGAGGAGCGTGTTTACGAGCTTTTCATGTCCTTCAAGCCTGGGCGCGAGTTTAACAATATCGTTATAGTCGAGAACAGTTGGCTTGATTATATATTCGTTTTTCTCCATCTTCTTGATTCCTTTAGCCTACAAAGTTAATCACAAAATACCTATTATGGCAATATTGTACTTAAAAAATAAGTGTGTAAGTTGGCTTCAGTCTTAAAATTGGCTTTTTATAGAAAGAATGTTATTAGTAATCATTTATTTGAGCTATGATATTTTTAAACAGTTATAATTCAAATAAGATTTATATAAGAATATTAAAAGTTTAGTTAGAACTAAACTTTTATTTAAAACTACTTGTTTGTAAATAGAAATATTTATTATCTTTGCAAATAGTAAAGTTATCGTAAATAATGCCTGAATATCGGTTAGAACCTTTTGATCTTGTCCAAAATAGTCGACAATATAAATATTCTCGGCTGTTTATTGATGGCATATGTCAATTCGATAATTTTGTATCAAAGATAGAGAAGAACACACAATACCTTAAACAATTTAGAAAAATTATTACTCTAATGGAACTTATTTCAGATCAACACATATTAAATAGTCGGAAGTTTAATCACATAAAAGGTGTTGGTCGATCCGATGTTTTTGAATTTAAGAGTGATGATTTAAGAATATATGTAATTAAAAAGAATCCTGACATGTATATCATTCTTGGAGGATATAAGAAAAATCAGGATGAGGATATTAGAATTTTAAAGAATAGATTGAAAACAATAAATTTATAAATGATATGGAACGCGCAGATTTATTGAAATCCCCTGAATATTGGATTACGAAAGCTCAGTTTGATTTGTACGCATGTGCTGAGGATTTTATGCGTTCTCATAATATGAATAGAACGCAACTTGCCGAATATTTGGGTGTTAGTAAAGGATATGTCTCTCAGTTGTTAAATGGAGACTATGATCACAAGTTTTCTAAATTAGTGGAATTAGCGATTGCATTTGGTGTTGTTCCCAAGATTGATTTTAAAGCAATAGATGAAGTGATCAGGGAAGATAAGATACAGTATAGTAAGCCTCAATGGATGGAAGCTATATACGACACTATTTCTAAAAACAAAAGTTTGAGATTTTCTGAGAGCGAAACTTATGAGGTCTCAGGTAAAATTAATATGAATGTGGCATGAGTAGCATGATTAGATTTAGAATGGTAAAAATTAATGTTGATCAATTTGCTACGTTGGTCAACTATTTTCCCGACGAAGGATTGTCATACACAGTTGAGGTCGGCTTTAAGAGTGCTTCAAGTGCAAAGCGTATCGCATGTGTATTCTCTATTGAATTAGCTCATGATGAAAGGACTATACTGAAGTTAGCGATTTCATGTGAGTATGACATACAACCTGACGATTGGATTAATAGAATTACAAATAATACCTTAATAATAAACAAAGCAGAACTTGGATTTTTTGCCAATCAAACAGTTGGTGTTGCACGCGGAGTGATGTTCTGTAAAACCGAAGAAACTCCTTTTAGTCAGTTTATAATGCCTCCAATCAATTTGACAAAATTGATTAAAGAAGATTTTGTGATAGAATTAGCTGACTCATAAATAGAATATTACATTAGTAAAAATAAATAATCCTAAAGCGGTCGCACCGAGAATAATAATATGGTGCGACCGCTTTAGTGATTTATAGTGATTATTATCTTACTGTTTTTAAGTTGTATGTAGTTTGAATTTATGATTGTTTTGGTTAGAATCCGGGGCGGCGACGTCCCTGTCCGCCTGGGCCGCCTGGACCTCCTGGACCTCCTGGGCCAAACCGACGGTCATCACGCATCTGCGGCTCTTTTCCTTTTCCGAATGTGTTGAACTTATAGGTGAAAGTGACCATGAAATAGCGGGTGAGATCGTTGTACTGTATATCGTCGATATAGTTCGCGGTGATGGTTCGGCGGATATTTGATTTCTGTTGGAGCAGGTCATAGGCTCTTACGGCCAGAGTGGCCTGGCGTCCTTTGAGGAATGAATATGCGATCGTAGCGTTCCACATCCATGTGCGGGTGTCGAATCCTGCCGAGTAACCGCTTGTCGCGCTGTAGCTGAGATCGGTTGAGAGCGACAGTCCGAACGGTGCATTGTAAGTTCCGTCGAAATTACCTCCGTAAGTGTGGATCTTATTGTCCGGTGAATTAGACGCTGTCGATGTTGAGTATTGTATGCTGTAGCGCGGACGGAGTGTGAGTTCAAGATAGTCGGGCTTGAATGAAAGGCCCGGGCGGATGTTGAAATTAAGCTCGCGACGGTTGTTTCTAAGTCCGTTATTGAAACCGACCTGCTGGTTAAAGCGTACAAACATGTTGTTGACAAATGACCATGTGCGGCGCTTGAATGGAAGTGACAGCATGCTGAACACATTGGCACCCCATACTCCGTTTACATTCTCATAGGTTGTTGTCTGACCGCCGGTAGTCGGATCGAAAGTCGTTTTGCTCACTATGCTGTTCTGGGTCATGTTGGCGTCTCCGGCAATCATGATCGAACGCTGGGCGTCCTGATTGAAATCGGAGAAACGGAATCGGATGTTATGGCTGAACGACGGAGCCAGATTCGGGTTACCTACAACTATGCGCAACGGGTCGGAGTAATCGGGAACCGGCTGAAGTTGAGTCATCGAAGGCTGCGAGCTGCGTCCCATGTAGTTGAAATCGGCCGAGCGGGTTTTGCTCATTTTGTATTTCAATCTCACGAATGGAGCTACGTTTACAACCCATCGGGTTGGAATGGAGCGGCGGTCAGCAAGCACGTCATCGCTTTTCGACATTGATGGAACGAGCGATATACCACCCTCGAAATTGATGTTTTTCGAAACTTTCTTGTAGCCGATTCTGAAATCCTGACTGAAGAAATCGTTGCGGAAACGGTTGCTGAGTGTATCGTTGAACAGAAGGCGGTCCATGTCGATCCACGGGTTATTGGGATCGGAATAATCTACCGGATGATCATATACATCCTTGTCGGCGTTGTTCCATCGATAATTGACGTTGTAGGCAATCGTAATGAAATTTCCATTGCGGGCATTGCCGATAGGCTCGGTCCACGATACGCGCGATGATACGTTGTTGCTCCATGTGTGGTTGTCAAGGAACTGATCATAGAGATAGAGCGAGTCGAGCAGATAGAACTTGTTCCATGAATAAGAATTTTCTGTTTCGGTCACGTTGCTGAAATTGTAGCGGACGAAAACCGAGAACGAGCGGCCCGGTTTTGAGCGGAACTTGTGGTTATAGATGAAATTACCGCCGAATTCAAACGATTTACCGTGGCTGTCTCCGAGATTTTTGGAATACGATACTGAGTCGCGCCCTATGTTTCCCGCGCGGTTCACAGCATACACATCCTTCTCCGAGTCATTGACGTTATACGACAGATTGGGGCGGAACTCGATCACATTGAATGAGTCGGGATTCCACTGCATGCGGAAGTCGGCACGCAGGTTATGACTGCGGTCGGTTGAACGTGTAGTCGAGGTCTGGGTCGGGAATGAGTCAGGGAACTGATAGATTCGTTCCTGGCGCTGATGAACGTTATTCTTGTTATGGGTATACATCACGCTACCGCCTACACGGAAAATTTCTTCATTACCCACATTGAAGTTTATACCGAGCGCTTTGGTGGCGGTGATACCCGACCTACCTCCGAACCGGCGGAAACGGTTACCGTTATTGTCACCGGCAGCAGGCTCATTTATGTTGTTGGCCCCTCCGAGAAGTGTGAACTGATTTCCGTTCTTGAAATAGTTCAGCATTAACGACTCCTGATAACGGCTGTCAGTACCATAACCAACGATTGCGTTCCCGAAGAAACCGTTGTTCATCCCTTTCTTGAGGGTTAAGTTTATCACAGTCTCCTCTTCGCCGTCGTCAACGCCGGTCAGACGCGCCAGATCGCTCTTGCGGTCAACCACCTGAAGTTTATCGACAATATTTACGGGTAGATTCTTTGATCCTACCTGCGGATCATCGGCGAAAAACTCCTTGCCGTCGACAAGAATCTTGGATATGGTCTTACCGTTGTGAGTGATGCTGCCGTTGGTGTCGACTTCTACACCCGGTAATCGCTTCAGCAGATCCTCGACCACCGCGTTAGGTTGGGTCTTATAGGAATCAGCATTGAATTCCACAGTATCCTCCATCACCTTGATAGGAGTCTTTACGGCGGTTACAACAGCGTCCTTGAGCAGAAATGAAGTCTCGGTAAGGGTGATTGGGTCGAGCTTAAGGTTCGCTTTCTGAACGTTTATATCCTTATAGAATTTATTATAACCGATATAGGAACATTCAAGGATATATTTTCCTGAATTGATCCCGGTTAGATTGAAAGCACCCTGCATATTGGCCGCGCCTCCTTTTATATAGGAGCTGTCGCGGGTCGACAGGAGTCTAACTGTGGCTTCGGGCATCACTTCACCCGAAGAATCGATTATTGTACCTGAAACATTGTAAGCGACCGAAGAAAGAATGGTCGTGAAGAATAGCAAGAATGAGAACCGGAAACGGCGTGACATGGATATAATGGTTGAAATTTAAATTTTTAAACACACTGTAAATATAGACCACCCTTACCTGAAAAGGTAAAATCACTCCGCAAAATTTTTTATCAGGCCGCCACAACGAAACTATTTTCAGCTCTCATTTCTCCGTTTCACCCGAAAGTAGGGAAGCACGGCTCGTGCGTCTGCCATCAACTAATTGATCCACAGCGGATTGTAGGGCTGCTACGTGGAGCAGCCGTGTCCAATGATCTCCACCCAAGCGTAGGGAAGCACGACTCGTGCGTCTGTCATCAACTAATTGATCCACAACGGATTGTAGGGCTGCGTGGGGCAGCCGGGTCCAATGATTGCACCCAACTGCTTCGGAGATGCCCAACATACCTCCAAAACCACCCGCACACTAACTTTAACTTCCGTTAATCGCGACTCCCATCACCCTGACTCTCAACCGATAAATTGTTAAAACCCGTGTTAATTCCGACCGCCCCTCCCCATTTTACAGTAATACTTTTTCGTCGGGCCTCACTTTCAGCATATTAA
>CAZHHF010000134.1:0-5948 GCA_964531905.1 uncultured Bacteroides sp. | reverse complement strand
CCGCTGCAGTAGATTAACAAGCGTTACTATTGGCAATTCTGTTACTACTATAGGTGACAAAGCATTCTTTGGCTGCAGTGGATTAACAAGCATTACTATTCCTAATTCTGTTACTACTATAGGCGACAACGCATTCTCTGGCTGCAGTGGATTAACAAGCATTACTATTCCTGATTCTGTTACTACTATAGGTTCCGACGCATTCTCTAGCTGCACTGGATTAACAAGCGTTAATATTCCTAATTCTGTTACTACTATAGGTTCCGACGCATTCTTACACTGCACTGGATTAATGAGCATTACTATTCCTAATTCTGTTACTACTATAGGATCTTCTGCATTCTACTATTGTACTGGATTAACAAGCGTTACTATTGGCAATTCTGTTACTACTATAGGTTCCGACGCATTCTTACACTGCCATAGATTAACGAGCGTTAATATTGGCAATTCTGTTACTACTATAGGATCCAACGCATTCTCTTACTGCACTGGATTAACGAGCATTACTATTCCTAATTCTGTTACTACTATAGGTTCCGACGCATTCTACGGCTGCAGTGGATTAACAAGCATTACTATTCCTAATTCTGTTACTACTATAGGTTCCTCTGCATTCGACTCCTGCACTGAATTAACAAGCATTACTATTGGCAACTCTGTTACTACTATAGGCTACGATGCATTCTACGATTGTAATAATCTAAGGGCCGTGTATGTTAATTGTGAAACGCCACCTTCTGCTCCGACTTCAACCTTCACAACTACCGTACTTAAAGAGGCTACACTATTTGTTCCGAAGGGATATTTAAAAATATATGAGATGATAGATCCCTGGCGAAATTTCTGGAATATAGAGGAATACGACTATTCGGGAATTGAAATGGTGACTGATAATGATACAAAGATGGAGATTGGACGCTATGATTTGAATGGCAACCCTATAATCAAAGGATATAAAGGCCTCATTATCGTGAAATATTCCGATGGCTCTGCACGCAAGATTCTTACTCATTAACAATACCGTTACTCCATCGAAATTTACCTAAAATTGGCTGTTTCATGGGAATAGCCATCCAATGACCTCCACCCAAAAGTAGGGAAGCACGGCTCGTGCGTCCGAATGCAAGATGTTGATTATCAAGCCATAATGGGCGGACACACGAGCCGTGTGTCCCTACTTTTCGGATGAAAAAATGAGGTAGTCAACCCTTATTTGAACCGCATTACACGGCCCGTGCGTCCGCCATAGCAAACTGATTACAAACAGATTGTAGGGCTGCTCCACGGAGCAGCCGGGTCCAATAAATAGCCGCCGTTTCAACCGACAGCGTCACAGTCGCCGTATGCATAACACCGATCCTGCTATCCAATGCGTTTCGATGTTTTTGAAAGAAACAATACAATCGTGAAAACAGTATAGATTCCGATTACAAGTAACATAAAAAGCCAAAAGACGCTGAAAACACTTGATTTTCAGCGTCTTTTCTTTATATAAAATAATAGGATACTTATAACGAGTACGATATTCCTCCTTGCAGAAACGGCGCAGGTTTTTGATTACAATCGAAATATTCCTTTGTTCCGTTTCTGCCATTTACGCGACACGACATTTTTATTGCCACTCCCCCTTGTGCCTCAAAATAAAGATTCGGCCTAAGGCGTACACGATACTTAACCATAGGCCGGAACGAAGTATATGTAAAACGGCACACGTTAGGCAGATTTTCATGATTTGGTTTAAAATAAAACCCTTTCACATCGATATCTGCTCCCGCTGATAATAAACTGTTTTTATTCGGATTGTAGTCCACGCCGAACATACCACCGTAAAAATTCAGCGCTAATTTTTCGTTGAACCGGTGCCTATACATGAATATGAGAAAGGCAGGAATTTTGGAAGTCGTGTTTATCATCACCAACGGACCTATACCGAACTGCGTCCGTCGGTTCGCTCTCAACATAATGACCCCCATAACTGTCCCCGATATTCGTTCGAAACCACCAGAACCCCATTCAGTATTTAACATTCCGATCCCCATAAAGGCTTGCCCAACAGCTTTTTCCTCACGGTAACAGTCGCGCCTAATTGAGCCATTATGTGTATGTCATTCATTCCAAGCGCCTCTGCAGAGTAACCATCGCTTAAATCTCCTTCTACAAAATCCACTTTGATGGAATTATATTTTGCGTTGGCCGATACCGTCAGCCACTTATTATTATATGCCTCGTATGATACCCGTGTTCCGAAACCATCTTTAACCGCTCCCCATGTATGATCGACATTGACACTGATATTAGTCTTGACCATACCATAACCGCCTTCACTCACATTTACATCGGCCTGAGTTTGCGCAAGACCAATGATCGAAGATAGGAGAAATATTGCAGCCGCTATCTGTAATTTAATCATCTCATTATATCGCTAATATTTACAAACTACCGATTTTCAAATCTGCCTGGCTATTCTATTTTCCTCCCCACCTTACGCCCCCATTCAGCCAGACTGAGGATATTGGGAATGATAGTTTCACCAAGCTCCGTGAGACTATACTCTACTTTCGGAGGAACCACCGGAAACACTTCACGATGGATCACACCGGCCGATTCAAGATCGCGCGCGATCTGAGTAAACATTTTATTTGAGATATATAACTATATGGTTAGTAGTTGCAAAAATAATACAAATAGCCTACTTTTGCAACACCTGATTTGTTATATTATACATGGCAAAAAAACACACTCGCTGATTCCATCCCCCACTAAACATTGATTATCTTAGAATAATATAGCGAAATATCGGGTCAGTGAATAGGTCGTATCTAATGTTTTCGTATATTTGTAGAAAATTAATCCTTAAATTCACCAACACCCCGAAGAATGATAACATTGAAACGATCTATTGCACTCGCTGCAGCAGCTACAGCTGTGCTATGTGCGACCGCACAGACCGATGACACGTTTGACCTTAACACGCAACGATCCGAAATACAGGTCACAAATCCCGTTCCTGGAGTCAAAATCACCGGACGGCAGTTTATCATCAACCCCACCCCGCAGAACGTTGAGATCAACGCCGACGGAAAACTACTCAACATCTCGGCCGGATTCAACATCAAGGATGTTGATCACGCGCTTGTTGACAAAACCGGCTTCCTCAGCGTAAATCCCAAAGGAGTTAAACTCAAGGTTAACTACGGCAAAAAAGCTACTAAATCAGGCGTTGCAGAGCGTCGCGGAGCTTACATCCTCGACATCACACCCAAAGGTGTCACAATCAACGGCTACGATGAAGCTGGAGCATTCTACGGCCTTCAATCGCTTAGAGATATAATCGAATCCACCAAAGGAAACGAGATTCCCTGCGTGAAAATCAACGACTATCCCTCGCTGCTCCATCGCGGAGTCGTAGAAGGATTCTACGGTGAACCCTGGAGCCATGATGTACGCCTTTCACTCATCGACTTCTACGGCCGTAACAAGATGAACACCTATCTATACGGCCCGAAAGACGACCCCTATCACAGCTCACCCAACTGGCGTCTCCCCTATCCCGACGACCAGGCTGCTAAAATAAAAGAACTTGTCGAAGCCTGCAACCGCAATTACGTTGACTTCGTTTGGGCAATCCACCCGGGAAAAGACATTCAGTGGAACGAGGAAGACTACCAGAACCTGCTCCGTAAGTTCAACGCCATGTACGATCTCGGCGTACGCGCATTCTCAATATTCTTCGATGATATCGAAGGTGAAGGAACACGCCCGTCAAAACAGGTCGACCTTCTCAACCGACTCAATAAAGACTTTGTGCAAGCCAAAGGCGACGTCGCTAATCTTTCCGTATGCCCTACCGACTATTCGCGCCTCTGGGCTAACCCTACACCGCAAGGTTCACTTGCCATTTACGGCCGCACACTCGATCCCGGAATTGACGTCATGTACACCGGCGACGTTGTTTGCTCCGACCTCACCAAAGAAACTATGGAATTCCTGAACACCCGCATACAGCGTCCCGGATTCTACTGGTGGAACTTCCCCGTAAGTGACTATTGCCGCAACTTCATCCTTCAAGGCCCTGCCTACGGACTCGATACCACACTCACCGAAAAAGATGTCGTTGCTTTCGTAAGCAACCCTATGGAACATGGCGAAGCATCAAAACTCGCCCTCTACGGAGTCGCCGACTACGGCTGGAATATTCCCGCATACAACCCGATGGACAACTGGGAACGCGGACTCGAACTGTTGATGCCCAATGCTGCCGACGCATATCGAACATTCGCCATCCACTCGGCCGACACCGAGACCGGATACCGCCGCGACGAATCATGGGAAACCACTATATTCCCTTACAATAACTACACCCCCGAACAGTTCGAAGCACTCAAAAAAGAATTCACCGCAATCACTCAGGCACCCGGCAAAATCGAAACAAACTGCGACAACCAGCTCCTCCTCAAAGAGTTGAAACCGTGGCTCGACGAGTTCGGAAAACTTGGAAAACGCGGACTACGCACGCTCGATCTCATCAAAATGTACCCGACTGCTCCAAATGAAGAAATCTGGGCTGCCTACGTCGCAAACATGATGACACCCGAAGAAGAAGCCGCATACAACGCCCATAAATCGGGAACATTGAAGCTGCAGCCATTCTACACCAACGCCATGACCGACATCATCGCCGACTTCTACAACCGCATCAGCGGCCAGATCCCCGCAATGTATCGCGGCATCGGAAGCTATCGGAATCTCGGCACAAAAGATGACCTGCTCATGCTCGACGACAACCTTGAAACATATTATAACTCAGGCAACGCACAGCGTCCCGGACACTGGCTCGGACTCGACCTGCGCACAATCCGTCCCGTACACGAGATCCGCATTCGTCAGGGAAGAAACGATACCAACGACTCCGATTTCTTCGATAATGCCATTCTCGAAGCATCAGCCGACGGAAAGAACTGGAAACAGCTCACCGACACACTCAAATCTCAATATGTCATCAACTGGACCGGAGAACCGGTCGACGCACGCTACATTCGTCTGCGCCGACTCGATTCTGAACGCCGTAACTGGATGACTGTCCGCTCATTCGATGTAAATCCCGCTAATGCTGCATCACTCAGCATAAAGGTTGAAGCTGCCGATCCCGACAGATTCGCACGAGCATTCGACGGTAACCCTCTCACTACATTCGCTCTCGACAACGAAACCGTATCGTTTGAAACGCCCCAGGGTGCCGAAACAATTACAATGCTCACCGGACGCAACACCAACATTGAAATCGTGCAGACCGATGCCAATGGCAACGTAATCGACACCACTACCTTCAATACTCCATTCGTTAAAATATCGGTAAAACCTGAAACATCGCGTATCAGTATCTCCGGATCGGCAACCATCCACGAGATCATCTGATCACTCATAACTATCACAAAAAAGGATGCTCCACGGGCATCCTTTTTTTTTACGCTGCAACTTCCACCAACTGATTGTACATCCCGCCATCCAAATGGATTGTAGGGCTGCTTCGCGGAGCAGCCGGGTCTAATAACCTTCTGGTACGCACGGCTCGTACGTCCGCCATTAATACACTGATAGCCACGTAATTTACTGCACCAACGACGCCCAACACACACAACCTTGAAACTCATGAACATATCACTTCGGTGATGTATTACCTTGCATACTCCACATCCAACTCGCTACCATATAAAAAAACTAACGCCGCGGTTCTCATCGAAGGGCGGCGCCATTATATAACGATCAGTTGCAATTAAAAATTTTGCCTTGATAAAGTAATAACTTTCTTCTTGTCTTACTTTTGGCATAAGTTCCGGATACAAAATTACTAATATGCGATAACCACACCAAACTATTCACTTTGCAAATTATTAACAATCACCATTGAACATAAACAAACATATATAAAAGGTGTTGATTTGTAT
>CAZHHF010000133.1:0-6161 GCA_964531905.1 uncultured Bacteroides sp. | reverse complement strand
GGTTCTGGCATCTGACCGGATTGCTGTCGTGGCGTCGCCGGCGTCCTCCGATGTTTTCATGTCGTTCGGCCTGCGTCTGATATGCGTAGTAGGCGTATGGCGATTTTATCACGTTGGTTATGAACGAGAAAGCAAAGGGAGAGTGGACGCCGAATCCGCGGCTGGTGCGCAGTCGCAGCGGTGCGTTAAGTATGCGTTTAAACTGTTTCATCCTCGCCCGGTTTTTCCCGATAATGGATTAGGGCATTGACAATGGCGAGCAGTATCATCGCGTAGATGAGGAAGATGGCGACTGTCGCAACTGTTACAGTTGTTTTAATCGATGCCGGTTTGAATTCCATTACAATGGTGTGGTCTCCGGCGGGAATGTCGAGCGCACGCAGAACGTAGTTCACACGCGCGATGTTGGCAGGTTTTCCGTCGATGGTCACGTTCCATCCGTATGGGAAATATATTTCGGAGAATACGGCAAGTGATCCGTTGGCCGACCGGGCATGATAGGTGAGTCGGTCGGGAGCGTAGGATGTTTCGAAGATTGTGTCGCCCGGCTGTTTTGGTGTTGGCTGACTTATTATTCCGTTGAATTTTTTGTCGGCAACGGCTTGGTTAGAGGGGTCGATCACCGACAGGGCATCCATCTCTTTGTCGGGGTTATCGACGAATGTGAGTTTGTCGACGAGCCATGCGTTGCCGAGTGCGTCATCGTTAAGGATGATCTGGCCAGAAGGGTCGATTATATAACGCGCGTTAAGCATGTTGAGCACGTTGATGTCGGCCTGTGATGTGCTGCCGTAGAGGATGTTGTTGATGTGTCGGTCGATGAGGTCCTGATAGCGGGTCAGTTTAGCAGCGTGGTATCCTCCGATTGTTTTGTGGCGGTAGGAGGGATCGGCCTGCCAGAATCGTGGAATGTCCATCACGCGGTAGTTCATGGTGGTATCTTTCAGTATCTCGCGGTCGGCGGCCGACATCGGGAACGGGTCGGTCATCGAGAGTGATTCGCTGCAGAAACTTTCGTGATTGAGATAGCGTTTATTGACGGTGTAAAGGTCGGTTAGAACGAGCAGTCCTACGGCAACGGCCGCTACCCATTGCGGAATGCGTTTGAAGGCGTAGAAAGCGAGGAAGAGGAATGATGCGGCAAGGAAGAGGAGGCTTCGCAGTGAGTCTTTCTCGATCATTGTTTCACGTAATCCTTTGACGGCCTGATATATCGAAGGGTTATCAAGGCTGAACGAGGCTACGGCTTCGCGGGGATAACCCTGGGCTATGAGCTGCTGGGTTATCATTCTCGAGATCTGTTCGTCCTGCGGGGTCACGACTTTTCCGTAAACCGATGGCATGAAGATTCCGGCCACGCAGAAAAAGGCGACTATGCCGAAGCTTATTATAACAGGTTTTTTATAGTTTTCGAGTGAGTGGGCTGTAAGGAGCTTCTGCAGGGCAAGAACTGCAAGGAGCGGTATGGTAAATTCGGCAATTACGAGAATGCTCTCCACGGTTCGGAATTTGCTATACATGGGGATGTAGTCGATGAACAGATCGGTGAGCCACATGCAGTTGCGGCCGAGGGCGAGCAGAACCGACAGGATTGTCAGCACGACAAGCGCCCATTTAACCGGACCTTTGACAATGGCGCATCCTACAAGGAACAGGGCGAAGATGATCACTCCAACATAGATAGGTCCGTTGGTGCTTTCGGGTTCTCCGAAGTATTGTGACATGTATTGTAGATACTGCATCGAGAGATCGTCGATGGTTCCTTTTTCGGCCATTTCTTTCGCCTGATCGAGATCGGAGAGCGACATGGCGGTCATCTGTCCGTGTTCGGGGCGCGCCGATGCTCCTCCCTTGACATTAGGTATCAGGAGAGTGAAAGTTTCGGAGCGACCGTAGCTGTACTGGGTTATGTAATCGCGGTCGAGTCCTCCGGTAGTTTTGTTGTTCTCATCGACGGGTTGAGTGAGTTCGGAATGATTGCCACGGATGGTTTCTTTAGAATAGGTGTATGTGTTGTAAAGCGACGGGAGGTTAGCAGCGACGGCCAACATTGCGGCGATTACGAGCGACATTGTGGCTATCGCCCAGCGGCGCATGAGCTGTTTCCGGTAAGCTTCAACGGCGAAAGCGATAACGAGTCCGACGATGACGAAAAGGAAATAGTAGGTCATCTGCACGTGGTTGGATGCAATCTGCAACATCGCGAATAGTGCAGCGAGGGCCGATCCGAGCAGCCATCGTCCACGATAGGCGAGTACGATTCCGGCAATAGTGGGCGGGATGTAGCTGAGTGTAACGAATTTCCATATATGTCCCGCTCCGATTATAATGATGAAATAGGTTGAGAAACCCCAAGCAATGGCTCCGATGAGTCCATATTGCCACTTGATGTTCATTGCAAGCATCAGGATGAAGAAGCCAATCATCATCATGAACAGAAGGTTGGACGGCGAAGGGAGTCCGAGTCCGTAAATACTGTTCAGCCATTCAAACAGATGGTTGGACTGATAAGTGGGTGAGATCTGGAATGTTGGCATTCCCGAGAACAGAGAGTTGGTCCACCATGATTTTTCGCCGGTAGCTTCCTGATAGGCGCGTGTTTCTTCTCCGATAGCCATGCCCTGCTGCATGTCGTGTTGCCTAAGCTGGTTTCCTTCGGCTGCATCGGGGTGGAAAAATGCGATCGCAATCAGTGCCATTATAATGACTGAAACGACCGTCTGCCATATTTTCGGATTTCTGAAAGCCTCTTTCACGCGGCTTATATACTGATTTTCGGAACTGTTCATAAATTTTAGATTTAGTGTCGTGCAAAAGTACGATATTTTGCGTTAGATTACAATATCTAAATAGTTTATCTCGGTAACTTTGGCTCAAATGATAAAAATCATTACCTTTGCAGAGAAATCGTGGAAAAATCTTGTTTTTCTACGTTCAACCAGATGTTTAACTAAATTGACCAACTTTGGACTTTGACCCTCTACCGGCCACGTCGGTACCATGTGTGATCGCCGATATCGCGGCGAATCTTTCTTCCGGACAAATCATCGCTCTTTCGGTGGCTTTGGTTTGCCTGTTTCTTTCAGCTTTTGTCTCAGGTAGCGAGATTTCGTTTTTTTCCCTATCTCCCGCTCATGATGACGAAATTGAAGAGTCGCCTAAGCGTGATTCCATTTTAAGGCTTCTTTCTGCTCCCCAGCGGCTGCTTGCAACCATTCTGATCGCCAACAATATGGTGAACGTGACGATTGTAGTGCTTTGCAGTTACGCGCTCACTCCTCTTTTCGAGTCGATGGATCCGTTACTCAACTTCCTGTTGCAGACCGTTATCCTTACGTTTCTTATTCTTCTATTCGGCGAGATTCTGCCTAAACTGGTCGCAAATAACTATCCGGTCAGATGGGCCGAGTTTGCAGTCGGTGGTGTGGCATTGGCGGTCAAGATCTGCTATCCGCTGTCGTCTCTTTTAGTGAGGAGCGGAAAGGTTGTAGGCCATGTGGTAACGCGTCAGCCGAGTTCGGTTACCACTGAAGATCTTACCAAAGCGTTGCAGATCACTGATGTAAAAGACTTACAAAGTGATAAGGAGATGCTGGAGGGTATTCTGAAGTTCGGTGATACGACGGCATCGGAGATCATGACTCCGCGCGTGGATATAACCGATATAAATATCAACAGTGATTTCACCAAAGTGATGGATATAGTCGTTGAGAGCGGCTATTCGCGTCTGCCGGTGTACGAGGGTACGCAGGACAGTATCCGCGGTATTCTTTACAGCCGCGATCTGCTCCCTTATGTCGGGAAACGTAATGATCCCGATTTCGATTGGCAGCGTCTTATCCGTGAACCGTACTATGTTCCCGAATCGCGTATGATCGACGATCTGCTCGAGGATTTCCGCAAGCTGAAAATCCACATGGCAATCGTGATCGACGAGTTTGGCGGCACACGTGGCGTGGTTACTCTCGAGGATGTTCTCGAGGAGATCGTTGGTGACATCAATGACGAGTATGACGATGAAGAATCGTTCTATAAGCGGTTGCCCGACGATACCTATATATTTGAAGGTAAAACGTTGCTAAACGACTTTTTCCGTGTGACCGGGGTCAATGCCGATGATTTCGAGGCTGTCACGGAGGATGCTGAAACGCTCGGAGGTATGTTGCTGACAATCAAGGGTGATTTCCCTAAGAAAAAAGAATCGATAGTCTATGACCGTTGCCGCTTCCTGATTCTTGACATAGATCATCACCGCATTGCGAGTGTACGCGTGAAGGTGATGCCGCAACAGCAAGCCGATTCGCAGAAATGAGGCGGTTGTGGTTTGTGTCGATTGTGTTGCTGACGATGATTGTAGCATCGTGTGGCGGTGATGAACGTCCGGCTGTTCCGAGGCGTTACGCTTATCCGAGGATTGAAACGTATAGTCAAGATTATAAGGGTGTCACCGGTTCCGGCGTCACTTTCGACATCAATAGCGAGGCTATTACCGAAACCGATTCTATCGCCGGCGATGCCAGATGGCTTTCCCTTTTTTATCCTCGCTACAATGCGACCCTTTACATCACCGTAACAAGGTCGACGGCTGATCAGATCGATGATGTGATAAACAACCGTAAGGAGCGGATGATGCTCAACAATCATTCGGCTGCAACGAAAATAATCGGACCGTTTGTGAGCGACAGATTTACCTGCACGGCACTGTATGCGCCTTCGGGCAGTTCCACTCCGGTGCAGTTTCTGGCTTCCGACAGGGACCGATGGGTTGTGAGCGGTGCTGCGTTTTTTCATGATCCCGCGGCTGTGGAGAATGCCGATTCGGTGCGCCCTGTAGTAGATGCACTTATGGATGATGTGTCACGCCTTATGACTACTTTGAAAAAATGAAGATAGGTGTAGCCGATATTTCAATGCTTGGGTCGTTGCCGAAGCCCGGCGATGATGAAATAGCTGAACTTGAGGTGGTAACATCGTTAAAACGCAGGCGTGAGATGATGCTCACACGCGCTTTAGTAAAGCAGATGTTCGGTCGTGATGCCAGGATAGGGCATCGTTCCGACGGCAGTCCGTTTCTTGTGGGGCGCGGCGGGTCGTTGTCGCTTTCCCATTCGGGCGATAAGGCCGTGGCTGTGTATAGCGAATGGGAAAGAGTTGGGGTCGATATCGAGTATTGGCGCGTTGCGCTCCGGCGTGTGATCCATAAGTTCCTGTCGCCTGAAGAGATTCCCGTCTATACAGCCGATGATCGTCTTCTTCTGAGAGCGTGGACCATAAAGGAGGCTGTTTATAAGGCCGTAGGCTTCAACGGGTTGTCTATGTTCGCTATCGGTTTGCCCAAAAATTCTGAGGATGAGGAACAGATGGCTACGGCGTCGCTTCCCGACGGATCCACAGTTAAGCTAAATCTGATTTATTATTCGGAGGATCCGGCGATAACAGTGGCAATAGTGGTGACGTAAGTTATTGTGGGATGTGGCGTATCATAAATTGCGGTTCAAATAAGAATCAATAGAGGCCCAATGATGTGTAACGTGACGCGATTAGGGCTAATTGGTCCAATTAGTCTAATCCTATCTTCAACCATCTCCTTGTTGCCAATATCACTTGTGGATAATTATAATTTCACTTTTTATTTAAATAAGGAGTGCATTTTGGTATCGTTTTTGTAATTTTGTCAATTAAATCATTAAAAATAGATTATAATGTCGATAGATAACATTCTGGCGCAAGCTGTTGCACGCGCAGTCAAAGAACTTTACGGCATTGACGCCGATGCTTCCTCGATTGTTCCCCAGACCACAAAAAAAGAGTTTGAAGGGAATCTTACGGTAGTTGTGTTTCCGTGGGTGAAAGCCGCCCGAAAATCGCCCGAGGCTGTCGGCAAGGAGATCGGTGACTGGCTGGTTGAAAATGAGCCTGCCGTTGACCGGTTCAATGTTGTCAAAGGGTTCCTCAACATAGTGATCGAGCCAACTTTCTGGAATTCGGTTCTGACTCACATCCTCGATACTCCCGACTATGGTATCACAAAGGCTACCGAGGATTCTCCGCTGGTGATGGTGGAATATTCGTCGCCTAACACCAACAAGCCGCTTCACTTAGGCCACGTGCGCAACAATCTGCTCGGTTTCAGTCTCGCCGAAATTCTAAAGGCATGCGGT
>CAZHHF010000132.1:0-6170 GCA_964531905.1 uncultured Bacteroides sp. | reverse complement strand
GATAGGGGAGTCCCATGACTTTGGCGCATTTGTCGAAAGCCTCTCCGGCAGCATCGTCAATAGTCTGTCCGAGAATTTCCATGTCGTCGTAGTTCTTAACGAGAATCAACTGTGAATTTCCGCCTGAAATAAGCAGACACAGGAATGGATATTCGGGTACCTCATCGGTGGGTGATTCTTTTACGAAATGAGATAGAACGTGGCCGTGAAGATGGTTCACGTCAATAATCGGAACGCGTAGTCCGAGTGATAATCCTTTAGCAAATGAGGTGCCTACAAGAAGTGACCCGAGCAGGCCCGGACCTCTGGTGAAAGCTATAGCTGAAATATCGTTTTTTGAAATGCCCGCGCGACGGATGGCAGTATCAACAACCGGCACGATGTTTTGCTGGTGGGCTCGCGATGCAAGCTCAGGCACAACACCGCCATATTCTTCATGTACCGACTGGCTGGCAAGTACATTGCTTAACAGGATACCATCTCTGATTATGGCTGCTCCTGTGTCATCGCATGAAGATTCTATTCCAAGTATAACTGTACTCATTAAAAGAGTTATTTGAGATCTGATTACAATTCTATTTCATTTGCGTGACAAATGTACAAAGAAATTTCATATAAAGGTTACACAATTGAAATATTTAGACTTTTTTAAGATTGTATAATGAATTTAACATTTTTGTGGGTATAGAGTAAACGGAGTTACATGGTGTTATACTGAAAAAAAACATTACATTTGTTGGATAATTAACAGATGGCAGATATGAATCTTCCTTATTTTATTGCGCGGCATCTCAGTATGAAGTCGGGTGACAGCAGACGTAAGTCACCCGGGATCGCTATTGCCGTGACCGGTGTCTCAATAGCAATAGCTGTGATGATTGTGACTTTGGCAGTAGTCACCGGATTTAAACATTCGATCCGTGACCGTGTTATTGGTTTTGAATCGGAACTGACAGTAACCGCGATGGGAACAGATGGTGAGGACGGAAAATTCGTATTAAGCGATACGCTCATCTCAGTTGTTAAACGTGGAATAGATAATGCCGGTGAATTGTCGGAGTCAATTTCTACAACCGCACTGATAAAGACTGATAATGATTTTATCGGTCTTACTTTGAAAGCAAACTCACCCGGGAGTATTCCGCAGCGCTTCATTGCCGATAATATAGTTGAAGGAACGATGCCTGATTTTGAATGTGATACGACGAGAAACGATCTCGTAGTTTCATGTTCGACCGCAACGCTGCTCAATCTGCATGTAGGCGAAAAGGTTATGGTTTACTTTGTTGACGGGGAGAAAATAAAGACGCGCCGAATGAAGGTTGCCGCTCTTTACGATACGTCGTTTGGTGAAAGGGATATGATGCTTGCGATTTGTTCGCTTGATTTTCTCAGAAGTGTTCGTGATATGTCGCCCGACGAGACCGACCGCATAGAGATCAACGGACTGCGATTTGAGAATCTTGAACAGACTGCATCAGCACTCCAGAATGAGATAGCCAACAGTCTGTATGCCGGAGAGCTTCAGAGATTCTACAAAGTGGATAATGTTCTTCACACTGGCGCTGTTTATTTCAGCTGGCTCGAACTGCTTGATACCAATGTAGTTGTGATTATACTGCTGATGTCGGTTGTTGCGGCGTTCACCCTAATTTCATGTCTATTTATTCTTATACTCGAACGTGTGGGAATGATAGGGATACTGAAAGCGTTAGGTTCACCCGACATGCTGATAAGAAAGATTTTTATCTATATGGCGCTTAAGATAATGGTGACGGGAATGTTTATCGGAAATCTGATAGGGTTGCTGTTTGTCTATGTTCAGGGTGCTTTTCATCTGATTCCTCTTGATCCGGCTGCCTACTATCTGCCATACGTTCCGGTTGAAATATCGCCGGTTCATATTATATTACTAAATTTATCGGCGATAGCTGTCGCTTGGGCAGTACTTGTTTTACCTACAATGATAATCACCCGCATCTCTCCATCGGTGACGATGAGATATGAATGACAAATACGTTTTTTAACAGTTGTTATTTGACATGTCTCCCTTAAATTGTTACTTTTGCATTCTATAAGTTGTGCGTGTAAGGCGTCATGACGATTATTTAGCAATGAAAGGAAGCCTGATTTTTCGATTTTCGTGTATTGTAATCCTTTGGATTCTACTCTGTTATTATGTTATACGTTTGACGCCTCACATCAATTTCATGACAGTGTTTACGATTGTGGCATCGGGGATAATCGTATTTGTTCCTCTTTATAAAAAGTATATCAAGAATGGAAACGGAAAAAAACAGTAAATACCCGATTCTTGCAACAATAGATGATCCGGCCGATTTACGGGCGCTTCCGTTGGACCGTCTGCCCGATGTCTGTTCCGATATCCGCCGTTTCCTGATAGATTCCCTATCGGTCAATCCCGGTCATTTCGCATCGAGTATGGGCGCCGTTGAGCTGACGGTGGCTCTTCATTATGTTTTTAATACGCCTCGAGACCGTATCGTATGGGATGTGGGACATCAGGCCTACGGACATAAATTGCTTACAGGTCGACGCGATCTTTTCGAGACAAACAGAAAACTCGGCGGACTTAGCGGATTTCCTAATCCGGCAGAAAGTCCGTATGATACTTTTACAGCAGGGCATGCGTCAAATTCAATATCGGCAGCTTTGGGTATGGCCATCGCATCGGAGTTGTCCAAAGAAGTTCCCCGCCGTAACGTGGTTGCGGTGATAGGTGACGCATCAATCAGCGGAGGACTCGCTTTCGAGGGAATAAATAATGCGGCCAACAGTAAGAACAATCTGCTTATCATTCTGAATGATAATGATATGTCGATTGATCATAATGTGGGATCTCTGAATGGCTATCTTACACATCTGAATACAACTCCCGGCTACAATGCTTTGCGCGATTTTATATACCGAGGTATGCGTAAGGTGAATCTTGTAGGAGAAAAACAGCGAGGTGCGATACTGAGATTCAATAACAGCCTGAAAGCGCTCCTTAACCTGGAACAGAATATATTCGAGGGACTCAATATCCGTTATTTCGGGCCGTTTGACGGTCACGATGTAAAGAATATCGTGAGGATCCTGACTGATATAAAGGATATGACCGGTCCACGCATACTGCATTTGCGTACAGTTAAAGGTAAAGGATATTCTCCTTCAGAGAAAGATCCTGCAACATGGCATGCTCCCGGCAAATTCAATGCTGTTACCGGTGAGCGTATAATTGGTTCAGGATCGGGTAAACCGCCTAAGTTTCAGGATGTGTTCGGTGAAACATTGCTTGAACTTGCGCGTGACAATAAAGAGATAGTAGGTATCACGGCCGCTATGCCTTCGGGTACATCGATCAATATAATGCAACGTGAGATGCCCGACCGCGTGTTTGACGTTGGAATTTCTGAAGGACATGCCGTGACTTTCGCGGGAGGTCTGGCTAAAGAGGGTAAACGTCCGTTCTGTGCCATATATTCTTCATTTCTTCAAAGGGCCTACGATAATATAATCCATGATGTCGCTATTCAGCATCTGCCGGTAACGTTCTGTATTGACAGGGCGGGTCTGGTAGGTGAGGATGGTGTTACTCATCACGGACTATTTGATCTCGCATATCTGCGTGCGATTCCGGGAATCATAATCGCCTCTCCACGAAACGAGTCGATGTTGCGAAATATGCTTTATACGGCCCAGAGTGCCAACCACGGGCCTATGGCCATAAGATATCCGCGAGGAGCCGGGAATATGATCGAATGGCATACACCGATGCAGAATCTCGAAATCGGTAAGGGTGAGAAGTTGACATCAGGAACCGATGTCGCGGTGCTTACACTCGGCCCTATCGCCGATGAAGCGGCCAAAGGCATTGCCGAAGCTGCCCGATCGGGAGTTTCGGCAGCACATTACGACATGATGTTTCTGAAGCCACTCGATGATGAAATAATGCGTGAGGTAGCCGAAATGAACTGTCCGATAGTAACAGTTGAGGATGCCTCAAAAACCGGTGGACTCGGTTCGGCCGTTATTGAATGGCTCAATGATAACGGTTATGCGCGGAGAGTGATTCGAATCGGTGTCGGTGATGCTTTCGTGGCTCAAGGTACGGTAGCAGAATTGAGAACTCTATGCGGAATGGATGCGGAATCAATAGCAAAAGCGATTATCGAAGCAAAAACAACTGAGAAATGAAGATCGTTATAGGTGGAGCGGGAGAAGTTGGATCACATCTGGCAAAACTTCTGTCGCGCGAAAATCAGGATATAATTCTTATTGACAGTGATGCTGACAAACTGGCGCCGCTCGATGCCAACTATAATTTGATGACCCTTCAGGGGAGTCCTACTTCATTTGATACCCTCAGGGAGGCTCGTGTAGATAAATGTGATCTGTTTATCGCCGTAACGCCATACGAAACAGCGAATGTGACGGCATGCGCGGTAGCTAAAGCGCTCGGTGCAAAAAAAACAGTTGCCCGAATTGATAATTATGAATACATGAAGCGCGAAAACCGTGAGTTCCTCAATAAGTTCGGAGTGAACGACACGATTTATCCGGAGTATCTCGCGGCATTGGAGATAAAGACCGCACTGACTCATACATGGGTGCGCCACTGGTTTGAACTGCACGACGGAGAGCTGATTCTTGTAGGGGTAAAAATGCGTGAGAACACTTCGATAATAGGAATGCAGTTGCGTGATCTTACGTTTACGCATCATAATTTCCATGTATCGGCGATCAAGCGGCGTCATGAGACAATCATACCCCGAGGCGACGATGTTATCCGCGTCAATGATATTCTTTACTTCACTACCACGAGGGAGCATGTCGATGATTTACGTGAGTTATGTGGCAAGCGTCTTGCTAAAGTGAAGAAAGTTATGATAATGGGAGGCGGTCAGATTGCTGCGCGTCTTGCCAATCTTGTCGGACGTGAATATAAGATAAAGATCATAGACAGCAATATTGAGCGTTGTCGCCGTTTGCCTGAACGATGCCCGAACTGCGAGATTATTCATGGTGATGCACGTGACATCGATGTTCTTGCCGAGGAGAATCTCAGTGAGATGGATGCGTTTATCGCTCTTACGGAAAGTTCCGAAGCGAATATTCTCGCTTGTCTTACGGCAAAAGAGTTCGGAGTGGCAAAAACGATTGCAGAAGTGGAGAATCTTCAGTTTATATCCGAGGCTGAAGGACTCAATATCGGTACGATCATCAACAAGAAGCTGCTCGCATCGAGCAAGATATTCCAGTTATTACTCGATGCAGATTCGGAATCATCCAAATTTATGGCACTTGCTGATGCCGAGGTCGCTGAATTCGAGGCCCGCGAAGGGTCCAAAATAACTAAATCGGCGATCAAGGACATGAAATTAAGTCACGATATGACAATAGCCGGACTTATCCGCGATGGTAAAGGTATGCTGGTAAGCGGTATGACTGTTATCCGTCCCGGAGATCATGTAGTGATTTTTTCTTTGTCGGGCGCATTACACAAGATAGAGAAATTGTTTATATAACTTTTTTATCTTTTGTTTGTTAAAATAAAAGATAACAGTTTGGTTTCAGCTATCGATAAAAAATGTATCTTTGTAAAATTTTAGAAGTATTGTTTTTGACTTTATGACATCATCAGATAACAAAGCATCACTTAACTCGCTTATAATTGAAGGAATCCGTGAACGCAAGGGACGAGGTATAACCGTCCTCGACTTGTCGGAGATAGACGGAGCGGCAGCCAATGAATTTATAATATGTGAAGGCTCATCGACCATGCAGGTAGCGTCGATAGCCGACAGTGTCCGTGATTATCTGCTTGAACACGGAGGTAAAAAACCGTATAACTACGACGGTTACCGTAATTCGGAGTGGATTGTGATAGACTATGGCGATACGCTTGTTCATGTGTTCCACAAAGAGGCGCGTACACGTTACAATCTTGAGGAATTATGGAGTGATGCAGAAGTAATGCAGATTCCTGACCTCGATTAAAGAATTCATCAGTATATTATCCTGTTATCCATCATATCAGATATATGAATCTGAAACCCCAGCAGAAGAAAAAAGCGTTTAAATTCAGCATGTACTGGATGTATGCGATCATGACAGGAACAGCAGGCTCAATCAATCCTGACCAAATTGCGTCAACACGGCAGCGA